>NZ_AEWE02000070.1:11274-31813 GCF_000190455.2 Pseudomonas sp. TJI-51 | reverse complement strand
GCCCGCTCCCACAGGAATTGCACAAACTTCTGAATCTGCGGAAGTACCTGTGGGAGCGGGCGTGCCCGCGAATGGCCCAACACCTGTTTTCGATTTGTTACCGACTATAACGCGGGCCCGGGCAGCTGAAAACGCGGACCGGGTATTCAGTCCCTGAATGCCCCGTCACACTGTTTCAGTCGGACTTCGGCGCCGGTTGCTCATAGCGTGCATTGAACGCCTGGATGAAGCCGTTGCGCAGGATCTGCAGGAAGGCCTCGAAGGCGCTGATGTTCTGCTTGTGCACGCTGCCGCTGAGCTCCACCCGGGTGGCGAACTGGTTTTTCGGCTGGTTCTTCAGCACCGTCTCGGAGGCGCCCACCAGGGCCTCCCACACCGAGCGGAAGAAGCCTTTGTCCTTGTTTTCGACATCTTGCTGCCAGTCGAACACGTCCACGTCACGCAGCAGGGGTTTGATGTAGCCATTGAGGCGGCCGTTTTCCGCCTGCGCCTCGATGACCACGTCACCATGCCCTGCGCTGAAGTCGAACTTGCCGTAGGCACTGGCGAAGTCATTCAGGTTGCGCAGTTCTATGCCGGTGGCACGCAGGCGGAACTCGAAGTCATCGAAGTCACTGAACGGGTCGAAGGTGGCGCGGCTTTCGACCTTGGCATTGCCGGCGATCAGCGCCGTGCCCTCGAAGCTGGCGTCGCGCCGGCCTTGCTTGTCGCGCACGTTGGTCAGGTTGCTGATGGTGGCGTCCAGCCGGGTTGCCTTGAGGTTGACCGGGGGGTTGGAGTTGAAATTGCGAAAGGTCAGGGTGCCATTGTCGATATGCACTTCATCGAGGGTAATCGGCAGCAGCTTTTCCAGTTGTTGCCGCCAATCGGTGCCCTGGCCGGTCTGCGAGGCCTGCTTGTTGCCGCCGTCGACGAAGTTCAGTTCGGGCTGCTCGAAGATCACTTTCGCCACCACGGCCTTGTCGTAGATCAGCGAGTGCCAGCTGACCGACAGGTCGATAACCGGTGCATCCAGCAGCGGCACTGGCACCTTGCCGCTGGTCTTGACGATCCGCAGGCCGTTGATCCGGTAGGCCCCGCGCCACCAGGCCAGGTCCACGTCGGCCACGTGGCCACGGTAGTCGCCCATGTCGGCCAGCTTGTCGTTGAGGTAGTCGCGTACCAGGTAGGGCAGGGCCAGGTGCAACGCCACCAGCAGCGCCACCAGGCTGGCCAGGCCGATCAGCGGCCAGCGATAACGGGCTTTCATCGGGGTGTCTCCCAGGAGGATGTGCGGTGGACCGCAATGCGCCCGGTTGAGTTCGAACAGGCTTTACGGGCCTACGGCCGGGGCTTACCCTTGAGGTCTTTTCCTGCTCGCTTTCATGCCAAGGACCCCTGCCATGAGCCGTATCTTTGCAGACAACGCCCATTCCATCGGCAACACGCCGCTGGTGCAGATCAACCGGATCGCCCCGCGTGGCGTGACCATCCTGGCCAAGATCGAGGGGCGCAACCCGGGCTACTCGGTCAAGTGCCGCATTGGCGCGAACATGGTCTGGGATGCCGAAAGCAGCGGCCGGCTCAAGCCGGGCATGACCATAGTCGAGCCCACCTCGGGCAACACCGGTATCGGCCTGGCCTTCGTTGCCGCCGCGCGTGGCTACAAGCTGATGCTGACCATGCCCGCTTCGATGAGCCTCGAACGGCGCAAGGTACTGAAGGCGCTGGGCGCCGAACTGGTGCTGACCGAGCCGGCCAAAGGCATGAAGGGCGCCATCGACAAGGCCAACGAAATCGTGGCCTCAGACCCGGCGCAGTACTTCCTGCCAGGCCAGTTCGAGAACCCGGCCAACCCCGCCATTCACGAAAAAACCACAGGCCCGGAAATCTGGAACGACACCGACGGTGCGGTGGACGTGCTGGTGGCGGGGGTGGGCACGGGCGGCACCATCACCGGTGTGTCGCGCTACATCAAGCATACCCAGGGCAAGGCGATCCTGTCGGTGGCCGTGGAGCCCGAGGCTTCGCCACTGATCACCCAGACCCTGGCCGGCGAAGAGCTCAAGCCCAGCCCACACAAGATCCAGGGCATTGGGGCTGGCTTCGTACCGAAAAACCTCGACCTGTCGATTGTCGACCAGGTGCTGACGGTGGCCGACGAAGAGGCCAAGGCCATGGCCATTCGCCTGATGCAGGAAGAGGGCATTCTCTGCGGCATTTCTTGCGGCGCAGCCATGGCGGCGGCCGTGCGCCTGGCGGAAAAACCGGAAATGCAGGGCAAGACCATCGTCGTGGTGCTGCCCGATTCCGGCGAGCGTTATTTGTCGAGCATGCTGTTCAGCGACATGTTCAGCGACCAGGAAAACCAGCAGTAACCGGCCATGCCGCTGACCGGGCTCAATGTTCGGCAGCCTGGTTGACTGCACAATCTTCATCGACACGATCCCGCCCGGGTGGTTTGTACCGCGGCGGGATCGGTTTATGATGGCAGGATGATTTTCAGGAGAGCAGGCCGCGCAGCCCTGTTTCTTCACCTAGGAGTGATGCATGACCTTATCCTTTGCAGCCAAGGCGGGTGTCTTGCTGGTGTTCTTCGGCAGTGTGCTGTTCGTGCACCTGCGCGGCAAAGCCCGCCTGCCGGTGTTGCGCCAGTTCGTCAACCATTCGGCGCTGTTCGCCCCCTACAACGCCTTGATGTACCTGTTTTCCGGGGTGCCGTCCAAACCCTACCTGGACCGCCAGCGCTTCCCGGAACTGGATGTGCTCAAAGACAACTGGCAGGAAATCCGCGAAGAGGCCATGCGCCTGTTCGACGAGGGCTATATCCGCGCCGCCGAAAAGGACAACGACGCCGGCTTCGGTTCGTTCTTCAAGAAGGGCTGGAAGCGGTTTTACCTGAAGTGGTATGACAAGCCGCTGCCATCGGCCGAGGCGCTGTGCCCGAAAACCGTAGAACTGGTCAGCAGCATTCCCAACGTCAAGGGCGCGATGTTCGCCCTGCTGCCTGGCGGTAGCCACCTGAACCCGCACCGCGACCCATTCGCCGGTTCGTTGCGTTACCACCTGGGCCTGTCCACGCCGAACTCCGACGCCTGCCGCATCTACGTCGATGGGCAGGAGTACGCCTGGCGGGACGGCGAAGACGTGATGTTCGATGAAACCTACGTGCACTGGGTGAAAAACGAGACCGATGTGACCCGGGTGATCCTGTTCTGCGACATCGAGCGGCCGTTGAGCAGCCCGCTGATGACCCGCATCAACCGCAAGGTCAGTGCCTTCCTGGGCCGCGCCACCGCGCCGCAGAACACCGACGACGAGCGGGTGGGCGGCATCAACCAGGCGTATGCCTGGAGCAAGCGCTTCTCCAACAAGCTCAGCACCCACGTGAAGCAGTTCAAACGGGCCAACCCCAAGGCCTACCGGGTCTTGCGCCCGGTGCTGGCGGTGGTCGTGGCTTATCTGCTTTACCGCTGGTTGTTCTGAGCGCAGGCTGGCCTGTGCGCGGGTTCACCCGCGCACAGGCCAGCTCACCTCACACTGGCGCCCGCTATTGCCCGATCGTGGGTTCACCGCTATTCTCCACAACACTTCCTTCCCTGAAGCCTGAATCATGCCCGCCAAGCCCTCCACCACCAGCTTTGCCATCGCGCCAGTCGCGGGCATGGTCGTGCGTGGCAGCCAGCAGCCGGCCATGGTCAGTCATTACCCACCACCTGTCAGTGGCGCCGTAGGCGGCGTAGCTCCGCCATGCTGCGTGGTCGTGTTGGGCTGATCGGCTTCGGCCGAGTCCCTTCGCACACGCAACCCACTGAACCCGGCCGGCTACTTAGTGCGCTTTAGCGCAGGCCGTCCGCTTGGCTTATCTGCCTATCATCAGGTGGCAATACATGTCCTTTTTCAACAAAGCATCCGTGGCCTCGGCGGCCACTACCAGCCTGTTCGTCCTGCTGTGGAGCAGCGGGGCGATCGTTTCCAAACTTGGCCTGGCGCATGCCAGCCCGTTCGCGTTCCTGCTGCTGCGCTCTGCCTTGGCCCTGGCGGGCCTGTTGCTGATCGGGCCGTTGCTGGGGCTGCGCTGGCCACGCCGTAAGGGCGCCATGCTGCGTGCCCTGGGCACTGGCTGCGTGTTGCTCGGGGCTTACCAGATATTCTATCTGCTGGCCCTCGACACCCACGTCACGCCAGGCATCATGGCCACGGTCATGGGCGTGCAACCGATCCTCACCGTCGTGCTGATGGAGCGCCAGCGTTCGATCAGCCGCCTGTTCGGCCTGGGGCTGGGCTTGAGCGGCTTGATCATGGTGGTGTACCAGGGGCTCAACCTGGGTGGGGTGTCGCTGGCGGGCATGCTGTTCGCCCTGCTGGCGCTGGCCAGCATGACTTGCGGTTCGATCCTGCAAAAACGCATCACCGAAAACCCCATGGGCACGCTGCCGCTGCAGTACCTGGCCGGCTTTGCCCTGTGCGCGCTGTTCGCACCCTTGCAACCCTTGCAGGTGCAGTGGACCGGGGGTTTCGTGGCTGCCTTGCTGTGGATGGGCCTGGTGGTTTCGCTGCTGGCCACCTTGCTGCTGTATCGGCTGATCGCCAAGGGTAACCTGGTCAACGTCACCAGCCTGTTCTACCTGGTGCCGGCGGTGACCGCGGTGATGGACTTGCTGATCTTCGGCAACCGCCTGGCGCCGCTCAGCCTGCTGGGCATGGGGTTGATCGTGGTCGGCCTGCTGTTCGTGTTCCGCAAGCCTGCCAAGCGCCTGGCCGAGGCCTGAGCCCTAGCGGAACTCGGCGGGGATGGCGTGCCGGAGTACGCCTTCCTCGAAGTCCAGCAGCCCGGCTTCGCGCTGGGTGAGCAGGTAGTAGAGCAGGGTGTCGATCGAGCGCTGTTGCGGTAGTGCCACGGCCAGCAGTCTTACCGAATGCTCGGTTTCACAGGCGCAGCCGAAATCCTGCAAGGCAGCGCGAACCTGATCGAGGGTTTCCGGGGGCTTGACCAGCACCCGGAATACCGAGGTGCCTCTGCTTTGGCGCAGTTCGGCGAACCAGGTCTGGCCGTCTTCTTCATAGGTGCCGATAAGGTCACCCGGCGCGATGCCGTACACATGAAAGGGGATGTTGTCCACGGCATGGCCGCCTTCCACAGCCTTGGCCCAAAGGCCTTCGACCGAGGCCGGTGGGTAGCCGTTGGCGTCCTGTTCCAGGCGGAACAGCACCTTCTTGCAGGTCGGGTTCATGCCGTTCTCCCGGTCAATTGCGCGCCGGGCGCAGTACCAGCCACAAGGCCACAGCAATCAGCAGGCCGCCATACAGGTGCGCCATCGACAGCGGCTCGTCCAGCAGCCATGCGCCCCACAGCACGCCGAACACCGGGATCAGGAAGGTCACGGTGCTGGCCTTGACCGGGCCTATTTCTGCCAGCAGACGGAAGTACAGGATATAGGCGAATGCCGTGCACAGCAGGCCCAGGCCGAGCAGCGACAGCCAGACCTGCCAGCCGCCCCAGCTGGCGGGCGGCTGGCTGAGGGCGCTCCAGGCGAACAGCGGGCTCAGCATCAGCGTAGCGCCGAGCATGCTGCCCAGCGCCGACAGGCGGCTGTCCAGGCCACTGATCCAACGCCGCGCGAGGAACCCGGCAAAGCCGTAGCAGGTGGTAGCTGCCAGGCACGCCAGGGCGCCTTGCAGCAGGGCCATGTCCAGGGCCACCGGCCCGGCCCCGCTGAGGATGCCGACACCGAGCAGGCCAAGGAAGATGCCGCAGAGCTTGGCCAACGTCATGGGTTCACGGAAGCACAGCACGCCGATCAGCACGCCCATCAGTGGCGTGGTGGCGTTGAAGATCGCCGAGTAACCGGCTGGCAGCACCTGGGCAGCTACGGAATAGAAGGTTGCCGGGATGCCGGAGTTGATCATGCCCAGTACCAGGCAGGCCCCGAGCTTGCCCTGGAAGTCCCAGCGCACGCGGCTGGCGGCGACGATGGCGACCAGGCCCAGGCAGGCGATCGAGACGCGAAAGAACGCGGTCGGCACAGTGCCCAGCTCGGGGGCGATGATGCGCATGAACAGGAAACTCGCCCCCCAGACGGCAGCAAGGGTCAGCAGGCGGGTTAGGGCAATCGGGCTCACAACGGTCTCCGGAGGGCAGGGCAGGGGCGCGAGTGTACGCGAGGGGGCGGGGCGATACTTGTGCTTTCTTGCGCAGTGAACCTGGCCCGCATTTGCGTCAGGCCGACTAAGCTGTGTAACTCATTCACCCATGAGGTGCCCGGCATGCCCCAACCCTGGCCCGCTGTCGAAATCGCCCGCACCATCCTGGCGGGCTTCGACGATTACCGTGACCACTTCCAGCGCATTACCCTCGGCGCCCGCCAGCGCTTCGAACAGGCGCGCTGGCAGGAAATCCAGCAGGCCGCGGCTGCGCGCATCAGCCTGTATGAAGAAAAAGTCGCCGAGGTCAACGGCTGGCTGCGCCAGGCCTTCCCCGCGCCGGTGTTGCTGGACGTGGCGCAGTGGCCGCTGGCCAAACACGCCTACATTCAGCAGATCGACCCCCGGCTGGACGATGAGTTGGCCGAGACCTGGTACAACTCGCTGTTCTGCAGCCTGTTCAGCCACGACCAGATCAGCGATGGTTGCATGTTCATCCACACCACCCGGCCGTCGCTGCGCGGGCGCGAGCGCGCCGCGCAAACCCGTACCTATGCGCTGGGCGGTAGCCTTAAGGGAATGCTGCAGGCGATCTTCGCCGACTACCCGTTCGATGTCGCCTACGGTGACCTGGAGGGTGACCTGGCACGGCTGGAAGCGCAGGTGCGCGAATGCCTGCCCGACTGGGTTTGCAAGGACCCGGAGCTTGCGGTGGAGCTGTTCGTGCCCGTGCTGTACCGCAACAAAGGTGCCTACCTGGTCGGCCGCCTGTACAACCGCGATGAGCAATGGCCCTTGGTGATTCCCTTGCTGCACCGCGAGGGCCATGGCATCGAGGTGGACGGGGTGATCACCGACGAAGCCGAGGTGTCGATCATCTTCTCGTTCACCCGCTCCTACTTCATGGCCGATGTGCCGGTGCCGGCCGAGTTCGTGCATTTTCTCAAGCGCATTCTGCCGGGCAAGCACATTGCCGAGCTGTACACGTCGATCGGTTTCTACAAGCAAGGCAAGTCGGAGTTCTACCGGGCCCTGATCAACCACCTGGCCAACAGCGACGACCGCTTCGTCATGGCGCCGGGGGTGCGCGGCATGGTCATGAGCGTGTTCACCCTGCCCGGTTTCAACACCGTGTTCAAGGTCATCAAAGACCGCTTTTCACCGTCGAAAACCGTTGACCGCGCTACGGTGATCGACAAGTACCGGTTGGTGAAAAGCGTGGACCGGGTAGGGCGCATGGCCGATACCCAGGAGTTCGCCGATTTTCGTTTCCCACGCAGCAAGTTCGAGCCCGATTGCCTGGCCGAGTTGCTCGAAGTGGCGCCCTCGACCGTGGCCCTGGAGGGCGACACGGTGCTGGTGCGCCACTGCTGGACCGAGCGGCGCATGACCCCGCTGAACCTGTACCTGGAGCGCGCGGGCGAAGGCCAGGTGCTGGCGGCGCTGGAAGACTACGGCCTGGCCATCAAGCAACTGGCGGCAGCGAACATTTTTCCTGGTGACATGCTGTTGAAGAACTTTGGTGTCACCCGGCATGGGCGGGTGGTGTTCTATGACTATGACGAAATCTGCTTTCTGACCGAGGTGAATTTCCGCCACATACCGCCACCGCGGTATCCGGAAGACGAGCTGTCGGGCGAGCCGTGGTATTCGATCGGGCCGCACGATGTGTTCCCCGAAGAGTTTCCGCCGTTTCTGTTTGCCGACATGGGCCAGCGGCGCTTGTTCAGCCGCTTGCACGGCGAGCTGTATGACGCGGATTACTGGAAGGGCCTGCAGGCGGCCATTGGCGAGGGGAAGGTGATCGACGTGTTCCCGTATCGGCGCAAGGGGCGCTGAGGGCGGTGTTGCAGGCCAGGCCCCTCACTCCTTCAGGCACTTCAGCTCACTGAAGTGGCCGCGCACCTTGGCCAACCGCGCTTGCAGCAACTGCCGCTGCTGCACGCTACTTTGCTGCACCAGGTCTACCAACAGGCTGCGCGCCTGTTGCTCGGTGTTCTGGAAGGCCGCGCGGTATTCCGGCGTCCACAGGCTTTCCTTGTGTTGCAACAAGGTCGCCAGGCGCGGCTCGAAGCTGGCGTCGTTGCGTTGGTTCATCGCCAGCAGCAGCTGTTGCTGCCAGTGGGCGCGGTTGGCGATCCATTCGCGGTTCTGGTCGCCCAGCGCTGCTGACCAGGCTTGTACGCGTTGCTTCTGCACCGCGGACAGTGGGCCAAACCAGGCGGTCAGGCGTTTTTCCATACGTGCCCTGCGCTCGCTGACCTGCTCGGCCAGCGGGGTATCGACGTACTCTTTTTGCCGCTCGGCGATGTCGTCGCGGAACGCTTCACGCATTTCGGCCACCTGGCGGTCGCTCATGCCGCGCAACAACTCGGTCGCCGAAGGGGTGATTTCCTCGGCCACACGGCCAATCGCCTGGCGCGCTTCGCGGGTGCGTTGCTGCAGCGCCTGGTCGGTCACCTGGTTGTCGGCGACCATGGCGCGGACCCGCTCCAGCCAGTCGAGGTAGCCCGGTAACTGGGTCTTGCAGTGCCAGGCCAGGTGTTGCTTGAGGCGGTCGTCGAGCAAGGCCTTTTGCGTGCCGTTCATGTCCAGGTAGTCGCCCAGCGACCACGGCACCAGGCGATCGAGGTTGCGGTAGGCCAGGTCCATGCGGCTGCAGGCGCCAAGGGCCAGGGCGAATCCAAGGGCAATGAGCAGGGCTTTGGACAGGCGTGAAGGCATGGGCTGTTCCTTGCAGTGGCTGGCCAGACGGTAGACGCGAGGGGGGCACGGCGGTTCCACTGCATCAGCGGTCGGGCGGCGCGCTGGCTTCAGGTGTAGAATAGCCGCCTTGTTATGAGGATCATCGGAAATGGCTCTGCTTGGGCGTTACAACAGTTTGCAAATCGTGAAACACGTGGACTTCGGTCTGTACCTGGACGGCGGCGCCGATGGCGAGATCCTGCTGCCTGGGCGCTATATCCCGAAAAACGCCGAAACCGAAGTCGATGACTGGTTGAACGTGTTCATCTACCTGGACAGCGAAGACCAGCTGATTGCGACCACCGAGAAGCCCAAGGTGCAGGTCGGTGAGTTTGCCAGCCTCAAGGTCAAGGACATCAACGGTGCCGGCATCTTCCTCGACTGGGGCTTGTCCAAGGACCTGTTGATGCCGTACTCGGAAGAGGCGCGGCCGTTGAAGATCGGCGATTACTGCGTGGTGCACGTGTACCTCGACAAGCGCACCCGCCGCATCACCGCCACGTCCCGCCTGGACCGCTACCTCGACGTGGCCCCGGCCGATTACAAGGTCGGGCAGCCGGTCGAGCTGTTGGTGGCTGGCGAAACGCCGATGGGCTTCAAGGCCATCATCAACAACCGCCACTGGGGCTTGATCCACAAGAACGAAGTGTTCAAGTTCCTGCGCTCGGGCATGCACGAGAAGGGTTTCATCAAGGAACTGCGCCACGACGGCAAGATCGCCCTCAGCCTGCAGCCGGTGGGCGCCGCCCTGGCCGACAGCCTGCAGGAGCAGATCATGGCGCGCCTGGAGGCCGAAGGCGGGGTGCTGGGGGTGTGTGACAAGAGCGACCCGGCGTTGATCAGCAAGCTGTTCAATGTCAGCAAGGGCAACTTCAAGAAAGCCATTGGCGGCTTGTTCAAGCAGGGCTTGATCGTCATCCATGACGACCGGATCGAAAAGGCCTGATCAGGCCTGAACGAAGTTGCGGAAGTCCAGCTGCTCGCCACCTGGGCGGGTGTCGCGCAGCAGCGAGTCGCGGTCGGCGCTCAGCGCCAGGCTGATGGTCGAGCGGCGCTTGCCAGGCTTGCGCACTTCCATCTGCTCCAGGTGGGCCTTGAGGAAGTTGGTCGGCACTTTCAGGTGCTGCAGCTCGTCGGTTTGCGGGGTATGCAGCAGCAGGTTGACCCAGTCGGCCTGGCCCTTGCCCAGCAGCGCCACCGGCACTTCGAACCACCACAGGTTGCGTTTGTTGTCCAGAATGGCGAACAGCGTGTTGCTGCTGTTCAGCACCGGGCGGGCCAGTGCTTGGTTGCGCCGGGCGATGGCGGCGGGTTTGTCGAGTTTCATGCAGGTTCCTGCGGGTTGACGCTATGAAGGCCTGCATTGTGAGGGGTGCCACGGGGCGGGGCAAGGTTTGATGGTTGTGCCTGCTGCGGGCGCGCCAGGTGGGGGGGCGCGGGCGCTGCCTTGGGTTGCGCCCCACACCCGCCATCAGCCGGCCCTGGCGGTGCGTCAGCGACGAAGCGGCAGGCTCAGCTCGGAGGTTGCCCCGTCAGCGGTGGTCACGGTCGCGGTGAAGCTGCGCAACCCGGCGATGTCGTCCAGCGCCTGGGCAAACCGTGCCTGCCCTTGTACGTGACTGTTCACCTGCACTTCGCCAAGGTAGTGCTCGGCCTCGGTGGCGTCGGCCTGGGCATTGCCGAAGAGCTCAACGCGCAGCAGGCTCGATGCCGGCCCCTGTACTTCACCGCGCAGCACATTGCCTTCCAGCGCCAGCAGCCGTGGTGCCGGCTGATTGTGGTTGGGCAGCGGCTGGCACGGCTTGGGCTCGCCCTTGGCATTGCAGATAAGTGCCTGGTCCTGCTTCGGCAGGTCGGCGCCAATCCCGCGTGAGCCCACATACAAGGCGTGTGCCTGGGCTGGCACGCCAAACACGATGGCCCCGGTGCGCTGCCCGGGTACGCATGAGCCGCCCGCCTGGCAGCGGCGGATATCCTGGCTGTTGGCCCAGATACGGTTCCCGCTGAGGCGCGTGGTAGTCACCTCAGGCTCCGGGCGCAGGGCGACGCCGATGCGGTTGCCGTGGATCAGGTTGCCGTCGAGGATGTTGCCCTCACCGGTGACGCTGACCCCGATCCGGGCAGGGCGCCGGGGCAGGTGCGAACACCCTGGTCCTTGATGTAGGCGGAGCCGTCGATGGCAATGTACTGACCCTCGCGTGCCCAGGCCAGCCCGGTGATGCTGACCGGGCCTTTGATTTCCGGCAGCGCGTGGCTGGGGCGGATCACATAAGGTGGCTTGCCCACGGCGGCGATGTCGATACGGTAATGGCCGGGGTTCCGGTTACTGGTTTCAATGGCCCAGCGCAGGGTTTCAGGGCTGGCAGCAGCGGTGGCCAGGGTGGACAGGGGCAGCAGTGGCAGCAAGGCCAGCAGTGCGGGCATCAGACGCATGGGCCGGGTATGGTGCGGTATTCGCCCGTAGATTGACCGCTTGGCTTGCGGGGTGAAAATTCGTTGAAACTCTTGCGCTGGGTGCTGGGTCCACCTTTTGTCGACACTGTACACGTGTCTCCATTTGCAGGAGTTTTGCCATGAGCGGTACTAAAGACAAAGTCAAAGGCCTGGCCAATGAGGCGATGGGCAACGTGAAACAAGGTGTCGGCAAGGTGACCGACAACGACAAGCTGCGTGCCGAGGGCAAGGCGCAAGAGCTCAAAGGCGAGGCGCAGCAAGTGAAGGGCGATGTGAAAGACGCGGTAAAAAAACCGTGATCTGAGCAAGCCTGTGTCGGCCTCTTCGCATGCGTGCGAAGAGGCCGTTACTTTTGCCGCCAATTTCTTCAATCGCGACTGGGAGCAGCACAGCATCGGCACGGTCTATTAGACTTGTGTGTTGATTCGATCAAGCGGCGAAAGGAGACGCTATGATTTTTTCCGCCCTGCAGGGCCTGCCTTTGCACCGCGTGCTGGCGCGCACCGTCAAGGAATTTCTCGATGACGAGATGTCCACCTATGCGTCGGCGCTGGCCTACCAGGCGCTGTTCTCGCTATTCCCATTCTTGCTGTTCCTGATTGCCCTGATCGGCTTTTTGCACCTGCCCGACTTTTTCTCCTGGTTGCGCCTGCAATCGGAGCTGGTATTGCCACCCCAGGCCCTGGAGCAGGTGAACCCGGTAATCGACCAGTTACAGCAATCCAAGGGCGGGCTGTTGTCGGTTGGTATCGTGATCGCCTTGTGGACCGCATCGGCCGGTGTGCGCCTGATGATGAGCGCCATGAACGCCGCCTATGATGTGCCCGAGGGCCGGCCGGTTTGGAAGCGCATCCCGTTATCCATTTTCTACACCGTGGGCTTGGCCGGCATGCTGCTGGCAGCCGCCGCGCTGATGGTGCTGGGCCCGCAAGTCATGGAGTGGATCGCCGCCCAGATCGGCATGCAGGAGTTCATCGTCACCTTGTGGACGGTGTTGCGCTGGCCGGTGATCGTCTTTCTTCTGATGGTGGCGGTCGCGTTGATCTACTACGTAATGCCTGATGTGAAACAGAAGTTCCGCTTCATCACGCCGGGCTCGGTGCTGGCGGTGGTGGTGTGGATCATCGCGTCGCTGGGCTTTGCCTACTACGTGAAAACCTTCGCTGACTACAACGCCATGTACGGCAGCATTGGTGCAATCATCGTGCTGTTGCTGTATTTCTACATCTCGGCTGCCGTGCTGTTGCTGGGCGCCGAAATGAATGCGGTGATCGAGCACATGTCGGCCGAGGGCAAAAACCCCGGTGAAAAGGATTTCGACGAGCACGCGCCCGCGCAGACCATCAGTGTTCTGGGCCATGAGCACCCCACTTCGGGCCAGGCGCAGACTTCCGAGCCTAACCCCCGATGATCCGTGACATTCTCAAGATGGGCGACGAGCGCCTGCTGCGCGTCGCCGCGCCAGTGCCCGCGCAGCTGCTGGGCAGCGGCGAGCTGCAGCAACTGATCGACGACATGTTTGAAACCATGCGCCATGTCGGCGGCGTGGGCCTGGCCGCGCCGCAGGTGGGCATCGAACTGCAACTGGTGATTTTCGGCTTCGAACGCAGCGAGCGTTACCCGGACGCCGAAGCGGTGCCGCAGACCATCCTGCTGAACCCGGTCATCACCCCGACCTCCACTGAACTGGAAGACGGTTGGGAAGGCTGCCTTTCGGTGCCCGGCTTGCGCGGCGTGGTACCACGCTTCAAGCACATTTGCTATGAGGGCATCGACCCACAGGGCAATGCGATCCGCCGCTTTGCCGAAGGCTTCCACGCGCGGGTGGTGCAGCATGAGTGCGACCACCTGATCGGGCGTTTGTATCCATCGCGGATCCAGGACTTTACCAAGTTCGGCTACACCGACGTGCTGTTCCCAGGGCTGGAAGCAGGCGACGACTGACCCTGCTGCAGGGCCACCAGGCGTTTGCTGCGCTGGTAGCGTTGCAAGCGGCCATGCAGGGTGTCTGGCAGGCACTGCGCCAGTTCGAAACCCAGGCGTTGATAGAACGGCAGCAGGTCGGGGTGGCAAAACAGCCAGGTTGGCCCGTCAGCCTGGGCCAGCGCCGCCTTCACCAGTTTGCCGGCTATCCCTTGCTGGCGCCGTTGCGGGTCGACGAACAGGCCGGTCAGCCAGAAGCCCCCGGTTACCCTGGCCAGGCTCAGCCCGGCAATGATCCCCGGCCCCCTGGCTACCCACAACTGCGCATCGCTTGCCGCGCGCATGCGCGAGCCTTGTTGCCGGTAAAAGTGGTCCAGCAGCCGGCGTTCTGTATCTGCAAGTGTCGAGCAGGTTAATTGTTCAGAAATGGCGAATTTCCCCTGAGTACAGAGCAGAGGCTCTGGCGTAATGCTTTGCGGGTATTTTGTCGCAGATTGTTGCAAATTCGGCAAGACTGAATATCCGAGTTCGGGGTTCAACTATTAACGGCCAGGCGTAGAATTTCAGGCATCCCCCCTGCAGTACGAAGCGGGATCGGTACTTCGTGCCATCTCCACCGTAGATGGCAACTTCTCCGCGCCGGAAACGGCATTAGAAGTCAATCGATCAGCTTGAATGCTCAAAAGGCAAAACACCATGAAACCATTACTGATTCTTGCATTGGTCGGTATGTCCTCGTTCGCCCTCGCCGATGAGGCCAAGCCCGTCTCCACCCAGCCAGTGGCCCAGCAGTACGACTACTCGATGAACCTGGATATCAAGCGGGTAATCGACCTGTCGACCATTCCCAATGTTTGCGAAGTGGTGCCTGCCACCATGACCTATGAAGACCATCACGGCCAGGTGCATACCATCCAGTACCGTGCCATGGGCGAGGGCTGCCAGCAGGGTTGACCGGCTACAGGAGGTTCGAGCGCCCCCGCGCGGCGCTCGAACGCCGTGGGCCGTTATCGCCAAACGCACTGAGCCGCTGCTCGGCGGGCCACCCTCGTGGGGCGGGCCTGGTCTATCGTGGACGTGGGGAATTCGCACAGCCTTGCTGTGTGAACTGCCACCCTGACTGCCACGGAGACAACACCCGATGAGCCTTGCCCCTGCTGCGCAAGCGCAACATGAGTTGTTGATCAGTCGCCTGATCGACGCCCCACCGGCCAAAGTGTTCCGCGCCTGGACCGAGCCCGAGTGGCTAAGGCAATGGTGGGGGCCGCATGGCATGAGCACCCCGGAATGCGAGATGCAATTGTGGCCCGGCGGCCTGTTCCGCACCTTGATGCGGGCGCCGGATGGCAGCGAGTACCCCACCCAGGGCGTGTTCCTGGAGATCGCGGCGCCGCGGCGCCTGGTGTTCACCGATGCGTTTGGCCCCGGCTGGGTACCGTCGAACAAGGCGTTCATGACCGCCGTGATCAGCCTGGACGAGGAACGGGGCAAAACCCGTTATACCGCCCGGGCCTGGCACTGGAATGCTGCCGATTGCAAGGCCCACGAGGACATGGGGTTCTACCAGGGCTGGGGTGAAAGCCTGGACCGCCTGGTGGAGTTGGTCACCCAGCGGATGCCAGACTGATGGTTGCCTGGGGGCGGGCATTCGCCCGCCGCAGGGCCGGTAGTGCCAGCGCTATGCTCAGCTGGCAACGAAATTCGGTGGCGATACCAGTTCCACGGTCTGCTGCTTGCGTGGCGCCAGGATTTCCGCTTCGCCCTGCACCACCAGCTCATCGTTCTGGTTGTACACATTGGTCGCGATGCGCACTTTGAACTTGGGCAGTTTTTCCAGAATTTCCAGGCGTACGGTGAGCGTGTCGCCAATCTTCACCGGCTTCTGGAAGCTCATCTGCTGGCCCAGGTAGATGGTGCCAGGGCCTGGCAGGGTGCAGGCCACTGCCGCACTGATCAACGCGCCGCTGAACATGCCGTGGGCAATGCGTTCGCGGAACATGCTCTTGGCCGCAAACTCGGCGTCCAGGTGCACCGGGTTGTGGTCACCGGACATCGCCGCGAACAGCTGGATGTCGCGCTCTTCGACGGACTTCTGGTATTGCGCCTTCTGGCCTACTTCGAGGGCTTCGTAAGGCGTGTTGGTGACCTGGGACATCGGGGTTTCCTTGAGCGGTAGGCGAGGGTGGCTGTCATTCACTGCGCACAGGCCGATCAATGGCCAGTGCCTGTTCAAGCCAGCCGACAATGTCGGCAGTGACCTCGTTACGGTTGGTTTCGTTGAGTACTTCATGCCGCGCTTCAGGATAGACGCGTAGCTGTACATGTCGATTGCCGGTGGCGCGCAGGGCGTCGGCCAGATGGGTGAGACGCTTGCCGGCACTGACCGGATCACATTCCCCACCCATTATCAGTATCGGCAGGTTCGGATCGATCTGTGCGAGGTTACCCGGCTGGCTGATCTGCGCCAAGCCTTGCAGCAGGTCCAGCCACAGCTGGTTGCTGCACCGAAAGCCGCACAGCGGGTCGTTGACGTAGCGGTCGACCTCGGCCGGGTCGCGGCTGAGCCAGTCAAATGCCGTGCGGTTGGGCTTGAAGGCCTTGTTGAACGCGCCGAAGGAGAGCCATTCGATCACCGCACTCTTGCCCAGCGGCCCCTGGCGCCAGGCCTCCAGCCGCGCCACCAGCCGGGCCATGCGGTACAGCGCGGCAGGCTGGTAGTTGGAACCGCTCAGGATCGCCCCGTGCAGGCTGGCACTGTGGTGCAGCAGGTAAGCCTGGGCGATGTAGCTGCCCATGCTGTGGCCGAACAGGAACAGCGGGGTGCCCGGGTAGTGTTGGCCAATGTACTGGGCCAGCCGGCCGAGGTCGTCGACCACGGCATTCCAGCCATGATGGCGGCTGAACAGGCCCAGGCTGCCGTGCTCGGCGCTACGCCCGTGGCCACGCAGGTCAGCGGCGAACACGGCAAAGCCAGCCGCGGCCAGTGCCAGGCCCAGGCGCTGGTAGCGCCCGGCATGCTCGGCCATGCCATGGGCCAGCAGGACTACGGCTTTCACTGGCGAGGCTGGCAGCCATTGGTGCACGTACAGGCGGCAGTGCTCGCTGACGGGCAGCCAGAAGGCGTCGTGGGGCATGGCGGCTCCTTGTGCGCATGGGGTACCGGAACAGTGTATGCACAACCGGCCCGATTGCAGGAAGGGCACAAATAAGATTCACAATGTTAATGGCGGCACTTGGCGTATAGGCCACCCCGGGCTTACCTGCTAACGTCGAAGCAACGCCTGTTTGCCGGTTGGCGACCAGGTCAAGGATCCAAGGACGCAGTGCAGGTCCAGGCAGAGGAACAATAATAAATGCAAGCCGACTTCTGGAATGACAAGCGCCCGGCGGGCGTGCCTTCCACCATCGACATCAATGCCTATGCCTCGGTGGTCGAGGTGTTCGAGCGCTCTTGCAAGCGCTTTGCCGACCGCCCGGCATTCAGCAACCTGGGCGTGACCCTGACCTATGCGCAACTGGAGCGACATTCAGCCGCGTTTGCCGCCTGGTTGCAGCAGCACACCGACCTGCAGCCGGGCGACCGTATCGCGGTGCAGATGCCCAACGTGCTGCAGTACCCGATCGCCGTGTTCGGGGCCATGCGTGCCGGGCTGATCGTGGTCAATACCAACCCGCTGTACACCGAGCGCGAGATGCGCCACCAGTTCAATGACAGCGGGGCGCGGGCGTTGGTCTACCTGAACATGTTCGGCAAGCGGGTGCAGGCCGTGTTGCCCGACACCGGCATCGAGTACCTGATCGAAGCGAAAATGGGCGACCTGCTGCCCACTGCCAAGGGCTGGTTGATCAACACGGTGGTCGACAAGCTGAAAAAGATGGTGCCGGCCTACCACTTGCCCCAGGCACTCCCGTTCAAGCAGGTGCTGCGCCAGGGGCGCGGCCTGTCGCCGCAACCGGTGCCGCAGAGCCTGGACGACATCGCCGTGCTGCAGTACACCGGCGGCACCACCGGGCTGGCCAAAGGCGCCATGCTTACTCACGGCAACCTGGTGGCCAACATGCTGCAGGTGCTGGCGTGCTTTTCGCAGCACGGCCCGGACGGGCAGAAGCTGCTCAAGGATGGCCAGGAGGTCATGATCGCGCCGCTGCCGCTGTACCACATCTACGCGTTCACCGCGAACTGCATGTGCATGATGGTCACCGGCAACCACAACGTGCTGATCACCAACCCGCGGGATATTCCCGGCTTCATCAAGGAGCTGGGCAAGTGGCGTTTCTCTGCATTGCTCGGGCTCAACACCCTGTTCGTGGCGCTGATGGATCACCCGGGTTTTCGCCGGCTGGATTTCTCGGCACTGAAAGTCACCAACTCCGGTGGCACGGCGCTGGTCAAGGCCACTGCCGAACGCTGGGAGGCGCTTACCGGCTGCCGCATTGTCGAAGGCTATGGCCTGACCGAAACCTCGCCGGTGGCCAGCACCAACCCCTACGGCCAGTTGGCCCGGCTGGGTACGGTGGGCATCCCGGTGGCCGGTACCGCCTTCAAGGTCATCGATGATGACGGCAACGAGCTGCCGTTGGGCGAGCGTGGCGAGTTGTGCATCAAGGGGCCGCAGGTGATGAAGGGCTACTGGCAGCAACCTGAGGCCACCGCCCAGGCCCTGGATGCGGACGGTTGGTTCAAAACCGGTGATATCGCCGTGATCGACGTGGACGGCTTCACGCGGATCGTCGACCGCAAGAAGGACATGATCATCGTCTCGGGTTTCAACGTGTACCCCAATGAGATCGAAGACGTGGTGATGGGCCACCCGCAGGTCGCCAACTGTGCGGCCATCGGTGTGCCCGACGAGCGTTCCGGCGAGGCGGTGAAGCTGTTCGTGGTGCCGCGCGAGGGGGGGCTGAGCGTGGATGAGCTCAAGGCCTACTGCAAGGCCAACTTCACCGGTTACAAGGTGCCCAAGCACATCGTGCTGCGCGAGTCCCTGCCGATGACGCCGGTGGGCAAGATTCTGCGCCGGGAGCTGCGGGATATCGCTTGAGTCAGCTGCAAGCTGCAAGCTGCAAGCTGCAAGCTGCAAGCTACAAGCTACAAGCTACAAGCTGTAAGCGTGGAATCAGAGCCTTTGGCGCGCTCTATCTAGCCGCTTGAAGCTTGTAGCTTGCCACTTTAAGCTAAATACTCTAAAAATGACCTAAAACGTTCATTGAGTCATTTATGTGACCATAAGGCCCGTTTTGGCCTCTAGGCGACCCCAGGCAAAGCTGTTACTCTCGGCCCGCTTTCAGATGATCCGGTTTGCAACGAACCGTCATCTCATATCAATAATAAGCGCATCGACGCGTGAATCGAACTTCGCTGTTGCTGAAGGAGTGGGCTTCCATGATCGAACATTTTTGGAAGGATAAGTACCCAGCCGGGATTACGGCGGAAATCAATCCTGACGAATTCCCCAATATCCAGGCAGTACTCAAGCAATCCTGCCAACGCTTTGCCGACAAACCGGCCTTTAGCAACCTGGGCAAGACTATCACTTATGGCGAGTTGTATGCGCTGTCGGGGGCATTTGCCGCCTGGTTGCAGCAGCATACCGACCTCAAGCCGGGTGATCGCATTGCCGTGCAACTGCCCAATGTCCTGCAATACCCGGTCGCGGTGTTCGGTGCCATACGCGCCGGGCTGATCGTGGTCAACACCAACCCGCTGTACACCGCGCGGGAAATGGAACACCAGTTCAACGACTCTGGCGCCAAGGCCTTGGTGTGCCTGGCCAACATGGCCCACCTGGCTGAGAAAGTGGTGCCCAAGACCCAGGTCCGGCACGTCATCGTCACCGAGGTGGCCGACCTGTTGCCGCCGGTCAAGCGCTTGCTGATCAACAGCGTGATCAAGTACGTGAAGAAGATGGTGCCGGCCTACCACCTGCCGCAGGCCGTGCGTTTCAACGCTGCGCTGGCACTGGGCAAGGGCCAGCCGGTAACCGAGGCCAACCCGCAGGCCAACGATGTGGCGGTGCTGCAGTACACCGGCGGCACCACCGGCGTGGCCAAGGGTGCCATGCTGACCCACCGCAACCTGGTGGCCAACATGCTGCAGTGCCGGGCGCTGATGGGCTCGAACCTGCACGAAGGCTGTGAAATTCTCATCACCCCGCTGCCGCTGTACCACATCTACGCGTTCACCTTCCATTGCATGGCGATGATGCTGATCGGCAACCACAACGTGTTGATCAGCAACCCGCGTGACCTGCCGGCGATGGTCAAGGAACTGGGCAAGTGGAAGTTCACCGGCTTTGTCGGCCTGAACACCCTGTTCGTTGCCCTGTGCAACAACGATGGGTTCCGTGCCCTGGACTTCTCGGCGCTGAAAATCACCTTGTCGGGCGGCATGGCCCTGCAGTTGAGCGTGGCCGAGCGCTGGAAGGCGGTGACCGGTTGCGCCATCTGCGAGGGCTACGGCATGACGGAAACCAGCCCGGTGGCCACGGTCAACCCTGCCGAAGCGAACCAGGTCGGCACCATTGGTATTCCGGTGCCGTCGACCCTGTGCAAGGTAATCGACGAGGCTGGTAACGAGTTGCCGTTGGGCGAAGTTGGCGAACTGTGCATCAAGGGCCCGCAGGTCATGAAGGGCTATTGGCAGCGTGAAGAGGCCACTGCCGAGATCCTCGACAACCAGGGTTGGCTCAAGACCGGCGACATCGCCTTGATCCAGCCAGACGGCTACATGCGTATCGTCGACCGCAAGAAGGACATGATCCTGGTCTCCGGCTTCAATGTGTACCCCAACGAGCTGGAGGATGTGCTTGCCGGCTTGCCTGGCGTGTTGCAGTGCGCGGCCATCGGGGTGCCGGACGAGAAGTCGGGCGAAGTGATCAAGGTGTTCATCGTGGTCAAGCCGGGCATGACCGTGACCAAGGAGCAGGTGATGGAGCACATGCGTGCCAACGTGACCGGCTACAAGGTGCCGCGCCATATCGAGTTCCGCGATGCGCTGCCGACCACCAACGTAGGCAAGATCCTGCGCCGCGAACTGCGTGATGAAGAGCTGAAGAAGCAGGGCTTGAAGAAGATCGCCTGACCCTGCGCACCCCTGTAGGAGCGGCCTTGTGTCGCGATGGGCCGCGAAGCGGCCCCGTCCATTTCAGCACCCATGCCAAGATCCAGGGGCCGCTTTGCGGCCCATCGCGACACAAGGCCGCTCCTACAGCGATGGCATGGGTTTTGGGCTCAGCGCAGTTTTTCCAGCATCTGGTAATACCACATGCCGGCCGCCAGCAGCGGGTTGCCCAGC
>NZ_AEWE02000070.1:0-11172 GCF_000190455.2 Pseudomonas sp. TJI-51 | reverse complement strand
CTGGTGGCAATGCCGTGCCCGGAATACCCCTGGCAATACCACACGTTGTCCGACAGCTTGCCCAGCTGTGGAATGCGGTTGACCACGATGCCCATGGCGCAGCTCCACTGGAAATCGATCGGCACGCCCTTCAATGCCGGGAACGTGCGTTCGATGCATGGCCGCAGCTCGCCTTCGATATCCCGCGAGTCACGGCCGGAGTAGTTGGCGCCGCCACCGAACAGCAGGCGCTTGTCGGCTGTCAGGCGGTAATAGTCGAGCACGAAGCGGCAGTCGTACACCGCCAGGTCGTGGGGGTTGATCTGCTCGGCCAGTTCGCCCAGTGGCGCGGTGGTGACGATCCCGCCCATGGCCGGGAATATCTTGCCCTTGAGTTGGCGCTTTTCCAGCTTGTGGTACACATCGCCGGCCAGCATCACCTGGCGTGCCTCGACCCGGCCGTGGGCGGTAACCACCGCCGGGCGCGGGCCATGCACGATGTCCAGCACTTCGGAATTCTCGAACACCAGTGCGCCCAGGCCATGTGCGGCGCGGGCCTCACCCAGGCACAGGTTGAGCGGGTGCAGGTGCAGGTTGCGCAGGTTCTTCAAGGCGCCCATGTACAGTGGGCTCTGCAGGTGCTCAGCCACTGCCGCGCGGTCGAGCATTTGAACCTGCTCGCCCATGCCCCGGCGTTGCGCTTCGGCCTCGAACGCGCGCAGCTCGTTCATGTGCGAGGGTTTCATGGCGGCATGCAGATGGCCACGCTTGAGGTCACAGTCGATGCCGTAGCGCGCTACGCGCTGCTCGATTACCTGGTGGCCACGCCAGCGCAGGTGCCAGATGAAGTCATCGACCTCGGCGCCCAGGTGGTTGCGCATCTGTGAGCGCATGGCTTCGTCGCCCGACAGGCTGCCAGTGACTTGGCCACCGTTACGGCCGCTGGCACCCCAGCCTATACGGTTGGTTTCGACGATGGCCACCTTGAGGCCGCGCTCGGCCAGCTCGACTGCCGTGGCCACGCCGGTGAAGCCGCCGCCGATGATTGCCACATCCACCTGCACCGTGCCCTTGAGTTGCGGGTACTCGGTAGGGTCGTTGAGGGTGGCGCTGTAGTAGGACGGCGCGCGCTGCGCCGGGCCTTTGTGCAATGCTGCGTTCATGGGTGTTCCTTGAATGTTGAGGGGCTCAGGCCTGGTGCAGGTACCAGCGCCAGTCCTGTTCGCTGACTTCGGCCATGAACTGGCGGTACTCGGCGCGCTTGACCTTCAGGTACACGCCGAGGAAGTCCTCGCCCAATGCTTCGCGGGCCCAAGCCGACTGCTGCAGGGCGTCGAGCGCCGTCAGCCAGTCGGTGGGCAGGTGTTCGGTAGCCTGGGCATAACCGTTGCCTTGCACCGGTGCCCCTGGGTCCAGCTGTTCGCGAATGCCACGGTGGCTGGCTGCCAGGATCGCCGCCGCCGCCAGGTAGGGGTTGGCATCGGCGCCGCAGATGCGGTGCTCCACATGCCGGCTGTTGGCCGGGCCACCGGGTACGCGCAGGCTCACGGTGCGGTTGTCCACGCCCCAGGTGGGTGCCAGTGGTGCATAACTGTTGGCCTGGAAGCGGCGGAACGAATTGGCGTTGGGGCAGAACAGCAGCAGTGATTCGCGCAGGTGGCGCAGCATGCCGGCGACTGCCTGGCGCAGCAGCGGCGTGCCAGCCTTGTCGTCGCTGGCGAACAGATTGGTGCCGGCGTGGTCAGCCAGGCTCAGGTGCATGTGCATGCCAGTACCCGCCAGGTGCGCGAATGGCTTGGCCATGAAGCAGGCCTGCATGCCGTGGGCATGGGCCACGCCCTTGACCAGGCGCTTGTAGCGTACCGCCTGGTCCATGGCCTGCAGTGCGTCACCGTGCTCCAGGGTGATTTCCACCTGGCCGGGGGCGTATTCGGAAATGGCCGTACGGGCCGGGATGCCCTGGGCTTTGCAGGCGGCATACAGATCGGCGAGAAACGGCTCGATCTGTTCCAGTTCGCGCAGGCCGTACACCTGGGTGCTGCGCGGGCGCCCGCCATCGTTGTCCAGTGCCGGTTGCGGGCGGCCTTGGGCGTCGCGTTGCTGGTCAAGCAGGTAGAACTCCAGTTCGCAGGCCATCACCGGGTGGTAGCCGTCGGCCTGCAGCGCCTCGATGGTGCGCAGCAGCACGTGGCGCGGGTCGGCGATGCTGGCAGGCAACCCCTCACTCGGGTGCATGCTCACCTGCACCGCGGCGGTCGGCACCCGGCGCCAGGGCAACCTTGTCAGGCTGCCCTCGAGCGGGTAGGCGCGGCAGTCGATATCACCCACATCCCAGACCAACCCGGAGTTTTCCACATCGTCGCCGTTCAGGGTCAGGCCGAGAATGGTACTGGGTAGCGGCCGGCCGCTCTGGTACACGGCCAGCAATTCGTCGCGGTGCAGCAGCTTGCCGCGGGGTACGCCGTTGGCGTCGAGAATGAACAGCTCGAACAACTCGATATCAGGGTTGTCGGCCAGAAAACGGGCGGCGTGCTCTACGGGGGCAAAATGCATGTTGGGTTCGCTCACGGCTGCGCAGGGCCATCGCACTGGCGGGCGGCCCGGCTGGGGCAAACGGCCAGAGGCTGGCCGGGTTTGGTCACAACGGCGTGAGGGCGGTATCCGGTGGGCGGGCGTGGCGGCAGTGCCACAAGGCCCAGAAGGCGAGGATGATGTGCACCAGCGGGTTTTCCCCGGCACGGCTGCGGGCCTTCGGTAGCGAAGGGCGCGGCAACGGTGGGGCGATGGGCTGGGCGGGCGTCATGGTTTTGATACTCACATGCGGCGTAAGGGTGATTAAAGTCGTGAATGGCAACGTTTACATAAGGACTTGCTAAACTTTCAGCCACTGTGCGATCCCTTGTGGGAGCGGCCTTGCGTCGCGATGGGCTGCGGTAGCAGCCCCAAAATCTGCGCCCCGGCACAAATCCACGGGGCTGCTGCGCAGCCCATCGCGACGCAAGGCCGCTCCTACAGGGTGCGCGCCAGCCTGGACAGCAAAACAGGCGCAAATCTGCGACAATCGCGCATCCTCAGAATGCCGATCATGAAAAAGCAGGCTCACCTGCATCATTAAAAAGCCCTATGACTGACCACGCCATCGACAAATTGCTGCACAACCTCGACCACGCCATGATTGCCGACCGCCACCGCTTGCGGCGGCAATTGCATGAGCTGCGCAAGCGCCCAGACGAGGCCAAGCTGGCGCAGTGGGTGGACAAGGTCCAGGCCTCTTGTGCCCAGGTTACCGCGCGCCAGCAGAGCGTGCCGGTCGTACGCTACGACGACAACCTGCCGATCGCCGCCAAACGCGATGAAATCAAGAAGGCCCTCGCCGAACACCAGGTGCTGGTGATCGCCGGTGAAACCGGTTCGGGCAAGACCACGCAGTTGCCGAAGATCTGCCTGGAACTGGGCCGTGGCAGCCATGGCCTGATTGCCCACACCCAGCCACGGCGCATTGCCGCGCGCAGCGTGGCGGCGCGGGTGGCCGAAGAGCTGGGTACGCCGCTGGGTGGGTTGGTCGGCTACCAAGTCCGTTTCGAAGACCAGAGCGACGCCAACACCCTGGTCAAGCTGATGACCGACGGCATCCTGCTGGCCGAAACCCAGCATGACCGCTTTCTCGAACGCTACGACACGATCATCGTCGACGAAGCCCACGAGCGCAGCCTGAACATCGACTTCCTGCTCGGCTACCTGAAGACCTTGCTGCACCGCCGGCCCGAACTGAAGCTGATCATCACCTCGGCGACCATCGACCTGGAGCGCTTCTCCAAACACTTCGACAATGCGCCGATCATCGAGGTGTCTGGCCGCACCTTCCCGGTGGAAACCTGGTACCGCCCGCTGACCAGCGAGCAGGACGAAGAGGGCAACCAGATCGAGGACGACCTGACGGTCGACCAGGCGATTCTCGCCACCCTCGACGAGCTGGCCCAGCATGAGCGCAGCCAAGGCAAAGGCCCTGGCGACGTGTTGATCTTCCTGCCGGGCGAGCGGGAAATCCGCGATGCCGCCGAGATCCTGCGCAAGGCGCAACTGCGCCATACCGAGATTCTGCCGCTTTACGCGCGCCTGTCGCCGGCCGAGCAGCAGCGCATCTTCCAGCCGCACACCGGGCGCCGGGTGGTGCTGGCCACCAACGTCGCCGAAACCTCGCTGACCGTGCCGGGCATTCGCTATGTGATCGACACCGGTACTGCGCGCATCAGCCGCTACAGCTACCGCGCCAAGGTTCAGCGCCTGCCCATCGAGGCGGTGTCGCAGGCCAGTGCCAACCAGCGTAAAGGCCGTTGCGGCCGGGTTGAGCCGGGCATTTGCGTGCGCTTGTACAGCGAAGAGGATTTCAACAGCCGGCCGGCGTTCACCGACCCGGAAATCCTGCGTACCAACCTGGCGGCGGTGATTCTGCAAATGCTGCACCTGCGCCTGGGTGCCATTGACGCGTTCCCGTTCATCGAGCCGCCAGATGGCAAGGCCATCAGCGACGGCTTCAACCTGTTGCAGGAACTGTCGGCGGTCAACCGCGAGAACCAGCTGACGCCTATTGGCCGCCAGTTGGCGCGCCTGCCCATCGACCCGCGGCTGGGCCGCATGCTGCTGGAGGGCGCACGCCAGGGTAGCTTGCAGGAAGTGTTGATCGTCACCAGTGCGTTGTCGGTGCAGGACCCGCGCGAACGCCCGCCCGAGCGCCAGCAGGCGGCGGACCAGGCGCACGCGCAATGGAAGGATGTGGACTCCGACTTCGCTGCGTTGGTGAATTTGTGGCGCGGCTTTGAAGAACAGCGCCAGGCGCTGACCGCCAACCCGTTGCGCAACTGGTGCCGCAAGCACTTTCTCAATTACCTGCGCCTGCGCGAATGGCGCGATGCCCATCGCCAGCTGGCATTGATTTGCCGTGACCTGCAACTGACGGTGAACAAGGAACCGTCCGACTACCAGAAGTTTCACAAGGCCCTCCTCAGCGGCCTGCTCAGCCAGATCGGCCACAAGACCGAAGAGGGCGACTACCAGGGAGCTCGCCAGCGGCGCTTCTGGGTACACCCGTCGTCGGGCCTGGGGCGTAAGCGCCCGCAGTGGGTGATGGCTGCCGAGTTGGTCGAAACCACCAGGTTGTATGCACGCGTGGTGGCCCGGATCGAACCGGACTGGATCGAGCCGCTGGCCGGCCACCTGGTCAAGAAGAACCACTTCGAGCCGCACTGGGAGAAAAAGCGCGGGCAGGTCGTGGCCTATGAGCAGATCACCTTGTACGGCCTGATTCTGGTCGGGCGGCGCCCGGTGCATTTTGGCCCGATCGACCCGGCCACCTCGCGGGAGCTGTTCATCCGCGAGGGCCTGGTAGGC
This sequence comes from Pseudomonas sp. TJI-51, assembly GCF_000190455.2. NCBI lineage: Bacteria > Pseudomonadati > Pseudomonadota > Gammaproteobacteria > Pseudomonadales > Pseudomonadaceae > Pseudomonas > Pseudomonas sp. TJI-51. The sequence continues at coordinate 5,805 of NZ_AEWE02000070.1, read as the reverse complement.
GGCGAGATCCAGTCGCGGGCCAAATGCCTGGCGGCCAACAAGCGCCTGCTGGAGCAGCTTGATGAACTGGAGGCCAAAGCGCGTCGGCGCGATATTCTCGCCGATGAAGAAACGCTGTATGCGTTCTACGAAGCGCGCCTGCCCGAAGAAATTCACCAGACCGCCACCTTCGATGCCTGGTACCGCATGGGCAGCCAGAAGGATGCCAACCTGCTGATCATGCGCGAAGAGGACGTGCTGGCGCGTGAGGCCAGCGAGGTCACGGCGGCCCAGTACCCCGACAGCCTGCAAGTGGGCGAACTGCGCCTGCCGCTGACCTATCACTTTGAACCGGGGCACCCGCGCGATGGCGTGACTGTGCGCGTGCCTGCGCCGTTGTTGCCGAACCTGCCGGGTGAACGCCTCGAGTGGCTGGTGCCGGGCCTGCTCGAAGCCAAGTGCGTGGCGCTGGTACGCAACCTGCCCAAGGCCCTGCGCAAGAACTTCGTGCCGGTGCCCGACTTCGTCAAGGCGTCGCTGGCGCGCATGCCGTTCGCCCAGGGGGCCTTGCCCCAGGCCCTGGGCCAGGAATTGCTGCGCATGACCGGTGTGCGTGTAGCCGACGAGGCCTGGGCCGAGTCGGTGAGCCTGGTCGAGGGCCACCTGCGCATGAATATCGAGGTGGTCGACGGCCAGGGCAAGTTCCTGGGCGAGGGCCGCGACCTGGCCGAGCTGACTGCCCGTTTTGCCGCCGCCAGCCAGGCCGCGTTGGCCGTACCGCGCACGGCTGACGCCGAAAAGCCGGTGCAGGCCAAGGCCTTCAGCCCCGTGGCGCAGACCACCCAGCAAAAGATCGCCGGCTTGTCGATGACGGTCTACCCGGCATTGGTGGACGAAAACGGCACGGTGCGCGAAGGCCGCTTCTCGACCCAGGCCGAAGCCGAGTTCCAGCACCGCCGTGCCTTGCAGCGGCTGCTGCTGCAGCAACTGGCCGAGCCGGCCAAGTTCCTGCGGGGCAAGCTGCCGGGGCTGACCGAACTGGGCCTGCTGTACCGCGAGCTGGGGCGTGTCGAAGCGCTGGTCGAGGACATTTTGCTGGCCAGCCTGGACAGCTGCATCCTCGAGGGTGAACACCCCTTGCCACGCGAGGGTGCGGCCTTGGCCGGGCTGGCCGAACGCAAGCGCGGCAGTTGGGCCGAGCACGCCGAGCGCCTGGCCAGGCAGGCGCTGGAAGTGTTGAAGCTGTGGCACGGCCTGCAGAAGCGCTTCAAGGGCAAGATCGACCTCAGCCAGGCCGTGGCGCTGAATGACATCAAGCAGCAGTTGGGCAACCTGGTGTACCCAGGGTTCGTGCGTGAAACCCCGGCCACCTGGTTCAAGGAACTGCCGCGTTACCTCAAGGCAGTGGAACTGCGCCTGGAGAAACTCGGTGCGCAGGTGCAGAAGGACCGGGTATGGAGCGGCGAGCTGGCCAACCTGTGGGCGCAGTACAAGGCCCGCGCCGACAAGCATGCCCAGGAGGGCAAGCGCGATGAGCAACTGACCCTGTACCGTTGGTGGCTGGAGGAATACCGGGTGTCGCTGTTCGCTCAGCAACTGGGCACCAAAGTGCCGATTTCTGACAAAAGATTGAGCAAGCAGTGGGGCCAGGTGGAAGGCTAAACTTCCACAGTTGTGGCAGTATTGATGCAATTTGGGGCCGCCTGGCGGCCCTTCTCGGGTGAGCCCCTCGCCCCTAACTTGGCACTAAAGTGCCACTAGGCTGTCCTATTCCCGCCAGCGCCCCCGTGGCGATGGCCTTCGAACAGAGGAACGACCGTGCATAACGTCGTGATCAGCGGCACCGGCCTGTACACCCCGGCCCAGAGTATTTCCAACGAAGAACTGGTGGCCTCCTTCAACGCCTGGTCCCAGCAGTTCAACCAGGACAACGCCGCCGCCATCGAGCGTGGCGAAGTCGAAGCGGCGCCCTTGTCGGATGCCGCGTTCATCGAAAAGGCCTCGGGCATCAAGAGCCGCTTCGTCATGGACAAGGCCGGCATCCTCGACCCGCAGCGCATGAAGCCGCGCCTGCCGGAGCGTTCCAACGACGAACCCTCGGTGCTTTGCGAAATGGCCGTGGCCGCTGCTCACCAGGCCTTGCAGCGTGCGGGCCGCACGGCTGCCGATATCGACGGCGTGATCGTCGCCTGCTCCAACCTGCAGCGCCCGTACCCGGCCATTGCCATCGAAGTGCAGCAGGCGCTGGGCATTCAGGGCTTTGCCTTCGACATGAACGTAGCCTGTTCCTCGGCCACGTTCGGCATCCAGACCGCAGCCAACAGCGTGGCCCTGGGCCAGGCGCGTGCAGTACTGATGGTCAACCCCGAGGTGTGCACCGGGCACTTGAACTTCCGTGACCGCGACAGCCACTTCATCTTCGGTGATGCGGCCACCGCAGTGGTGCTCGAGCGCGCTGACAAGGCCAGCTCGGCGCACCAGTTCGATATCGTCAGCAGCAAGCTGTGGACCGAATTCTCCAACAATATCCGCAACAATTTCGGCTTCCTCAACCGTGCGGCGGAAGAGGGGCAGGGCGCTGCGGACAAGCTGTTCATCCAGGAAGGCCGCAAGGTGTTCCGCGAGGTGTGCCCGAAAGTGGCCGAACTGATCGGTGAGCACCTGCAGGAAAACGGCCTGAACCCTAGCGATGTGAAGCGCTTCTGGCTGCACCAGGCCAACCTCAGCATGAACCACCTGATCGTCAAGAAGCTGCTGGGGCGAGAAGTGGCCGAGGAAGACGCCCCGGTGATTCTGGACCGTTACGCCAATACCAGCTCGGCAGGCTCGGTCATTGCCTTCCACCTGTACCAGGATGACCTGGCCAAGGGCGCCTTGGGGGTATTGAGCTCGTTCGGTGCGGGGTATTCGATTGGCAGTGTGATCCTGCGCAAGCGCTGATTACCTGGTCTGATCCGAGATAGCCGGGGCCGACCTGCAAAGGGCGCATTCCCCTGTAGGAGCGGCCTTGTGTCGCGATGGGCTGCAAAGCAGCCCCAGCTATTTCACAGGCAAAAAAAAGCGGGAAACGTCGGATGGGGTCGGCATTCCCTGCTATTGCGTGTTTAGAACTTGGCTTCCAGGTCCAACTGCAGGGTATCCACGTCCGCATTGCTGTTGGGCAGGTTGGAGTAGTCGGTCTTTGCCATCAGGTAGGTTGCACCTACGCCGAAGTTCTTGTCGATTTCATAACCGACCTTGAACTTGTGGCCACGCGAACCTGTGAAGCCGGCACCGAAGTCAGAGTCGGTGAACAGGCTGACCACACCGTTACGCTGCACGTCGCGGTAGTTGTAGTCCAGGCTCCAGGCGCCGATCTTGCTCTTCAGACCGGCCAGCCAGGCTTTGTCCTTGCCGTCGGTGCTTTCGGTATTCTTGACGAACTGGCCGTAGGCAGACAGCGGGATGGCAAAGCCGGTGAAGTCGACCTGACCGAAGCCTTCCACCAGGTTGAACTCGTTGGTGGTGTTGCCCAGCGAGGCCAGGGCGGCCGAAGCCTTGTCGTTGTCGTAGCCGTAGATGCTGCCGCCCACGGTCACCTTGACGGTGTCGGCTGCGTTGAACCTGGTGCCCAGCTGGCCTGCGTACAGCTGCGCGTCATGCTTGAACTGCACGCCGTCGCCATCGACGTTGTCTTTCAGGTTGTAGTGACCAAGGCTGCCGAAGACTTCAGCCGGGCCAACGTTCATCTTGTAGGTAGCTGCCACACCTTCCGGGTTGATGTCGCTGTCCCAGATGATGTCGCCCATGCTGACCCACGGCTGGTTCATCTTGCCGCCGATCAGGTGCAGGTTGGGCACGGCAGTCGGGTGCCAGTCGAGGTAGGCCAGGTCGACCCACAGCGATTTCTTCTCGAAGTAGTTGTCCAGGCTCTGGTTGGTCGAGCGGGCATCGGCGCTGCTGCCGGTGGCCACACGCACGCCGGCGTCGACTTGCGGGTTGATCTCGCTGTAGAAGCCGACACGGGCACGTACGCGCTCACGGTCCTGGTTGCCACTGCGGGAGATCGGGTTGTCGACGTTGACGTCTTCGTAACGCAGGCGCACATCGCCCTTGATCTGGGTCTTGGCGGCCCATGCCACTTTTTGTTCAAAGGCGCTCATACGTTCGGACTGAGCTTTCTGGTCGGCCTTTTCCTTGGTTTCTTTTGCCAGATCGCCTTGCAGTTCATTGTACTGCGCCTGGTTGATCGAGCCGTTGGCGCGCAGCATTTCGAGCAGCTTGGCGTCGACAGCAGCACTGGCCGGGGCGCTCAGGGCCAGCATCATGCCGGTGAGGCTCATTCCGGTAAGTGTAGAAACAAGACGCATAAGGTTCTCCCTACTGAAAAAATGGGGGAGGCTCAAGCGCCTGCCCCTGTGTTGGCATGTCTTCGGAAAGGGCCTGAATAGACAGGTTCTGGTGTTCCGGAAAACAGGCGCAAGTATTGCGAGGGGCAGTGACAGATTAATGTCTGATTAGTGGCACTGTTGTTAAGTAAGTGAGAAGAAAAGGGGCATCCTGGCGTTCATCATTTGAGTGACGCGCCTGGGTTGGGGATACTGAACGCCTCCCGACTGCGAGCCAAAACCGTGACCAGCCTGTACAGCCTTGCCCATTTGCGTGATCTTCCGGCGGCCACCTGGGATGCCTTGGTGCCTGCCGGCCAACCCTTCCTGCGCCACGGCTTTCTCAGCGCCATGGAGGACAGCGCCAGCGTTGCACCCCAGACGGGCTGGGCTGCCGAGCATCTGGTGCTGGAGCGTGACGGGCAGGTGCGGGCGCTGTTGCCGGCCTACCGCAAGTGGCATTCGTTTGGCGAGTACGTGTTCGACCACGGTTGGGCCGATGCCTGTGAGCGGGCCGGCATTGCCTATTACCCCAAGTTGCTGGGGGCGGTCCCGTTCAGCCCGGTCAGCGGCCCGCGTTTGCTGGCCGACGACCCGGCCGATGGGCTGCTGTTGCTGCAGGCGTTACCTGAGTACCTGGGCAAGGGCGGGCTGTCGGGTGCCCACATCAATTTCACCGATGCGGCGCTGGACCAGCAGTTGGCCGGCCTGCCGGGCTGGCTGGAGCGCCTAGGGTGCCAGTTTCACTGGCAAAACCGCGGCTACCGCGATTTTCAGGACTTTCTCGACAGCCTCAGCTCGCGCAAGCGTAAGCAGATGCGCAAGGAGCGCGAGCAGGTGGCGGGGCAGGGCATCGATTTTCGGTGGTACCAGGGCAATGAACTGGACGAGGCGCAATGGGACTTCGTGTTCCGCTGCTACGCCAACACTTATGCCGTACGGCGCCGTGCGCCCTACCTGACCCGTGCGTTCTTCAGCCTGCTTGCCGAGCGCATGCCCGAGGCGCTACGGGTAGTGATGGCCCGCCAGGGCGGGCGGGATGTGGCCATGGCCTTGAGCCTGGTGGGGGGTGACAGCTTGTTTGGCCGCTATTGGGGTTGCCTGGACGAATTCGACCGGCTGCATTTCGAAACCTGTTTCTACCAGGGCATGGACTTCGCCATTGCCGAAGGTTTGCAGCGCTTCGATGCCGGTGCGCAAGGTGAACACAAGCTGATTCGCGGGTTTGAGCCGGTGCTGACGCGGTCGTGGCATTACCTGCTGCACCCTGGGTTGCGGCGGGCGGTGGGGGATTTTCTGGTGCAGGAGCGGGAAGGGGTGAAGGGGTATGCCGAGGAGGCGCGGGGGATGTTGCCTTACCGGCGGGACTGAGAGACTTGTATTGCTTGTAATGGCCCTATCGCTGGCAAGCCAGCTCCCACAGAGATCGCCTCAGGGCTGACAGGTGTTTGCCACAAGG
>NZ_AEWE02000007.1:0-41289 GCF_000190455.2 Pseudomonas sp. TJI-51 | reverse complement strand
GCCCTGATGCGATCCCTGTGAGCTGGCTTGCCTGCGATAGGTCAGTACTGGTAAACCCTTACTTCTGCCTGGGCAACACAGCCAGGAAGTTCTCCTTGGCTACCTTGTTCGCCACCCCCTCCGGCAACGCATCCAGAAACGGCTTGAACCCGTGCATCTGCTCGCCCAGGCTGCCAAACTGCCCCACCACATCCGACCCCAGCATGAACCGCTCCGGGTACTTCTCGACCAACGCCAGCCATTCCTTGCGCGGCACACCCTTGTCATCCAGCAGATACGGCTGCAGCACACTCCACGACAGATCGACATACAGGTTCGGGTAATCCTCAAGCAACCGCGTCAGCACTGGCAGTAAAAAGTCCATCTGCGTCTGATGCCGGTGTATCTCCATGCTGCTGCCAGCATGGGCCCAGATGAACCGGGTGTGCGGGTGATTGCGTAGCGGCTCTTCGATTTCTGCCAGGTACAGCGGGTTGCGCTCGCGCTTGGAGGTGATGTTGGAGTGCAGCAGCACTGGCAGGTCGCGCTCAGCGGCCAGGTGATAGATCCGGGTCATGGCTTCGTTGTTGGCGCGCGGCGTTTCGCCACTGGTCAACGCAGTCAGGTCATCATGGCGGGTAAACACCTCCCCGATGCCCTGCCATAGCCCCGGGTACAGATCGAGCATACGCTCGATATGGCTGACGGCGTTCTTGTCCACCGGGTTGAACCCGCTCAGGAACGGGTGGAAGCGTTTACGCTGCTGCGGTGGCAACTGCTGGAGCGCGGCCGCCACATAGGTGTCGGTGGCGCTGTACCAGTAAGCATCGGCATCATCACCGGCGTAGTAACGCGGGCGCTTGGGCTCGTCTTCGTGCCACTTCTTGGCCACCGGAATGCCGGAAATCATCGACTGGTCAACGCCTGCCGCATCCATCGCCTTGAGCAATGCCGGCATCCCTTCGCTTTCCTGGAAGAAATCCACATAGTGCAGGTGGGCGTCACTGTAGCGGTAGTCACGCGCCTGTACCGCTTGGCACAAGCAAGCGGACAGTAACGCGCAGGCCAGCGCTTTGGCATTCATGGGCAGCTCCCTTCTCCTGGTATCAGACAAGGTAGACCGGCCGGTGCAGAAGACGGTTCAGGCACAGCAGGCAAACCGTTATGCTTGGGCATTGCCCCCTTGCCTGGAGCCCTTCTCATGAGCAGCACGCTGATCATTCGCCCCCGTGCAGAGTCGGTCGAGGGCCAGCCGATTCTGCGCCCGCTGCCAGCGGCGCAGCGCCGCAGTGTCGGCCCGTTCGTATTCTTCGATCACATGCTGAAAACCGCCTACGCCCCCGGGCGCGGCATGGACATCCGCCAACACCCGCACATCGGCCTTTCAACCCTGACTTACCTGTTCGAAGGGGCAATTCAGCACAAGGACAGCCTGGGCTCGGACCAGTTGGTGCTGCCCGGCGACGTCAGCTGGATGACGGCCGGTCGCGGCGTGGCGCACGTCGAGCGCACCCCTGCTGACGCCTTGGCCAAAGGGTCAAGCCTGCACGGCTTGCAGGTTTGGCTGGCCTCGCCACGTGAGCATGAACAAGGCGCGCCCAGCTACAGCCATCATCCTGCGGCCAGCCTGCCGGTCAGCGACAGCCTGGGGGTGCGCATCTGCATGATTGCCGGCACCGGGTTCTGCCTGGCGTCACCGGTGCCGGTGCTGTCCCCTACCCTCTATGCCCAGGTACAGATGCAAACGGCGACTACCTTGCAGGTGCCGAACGAGCACGTGGAGCGGGCGCTGTACCTGTTGGAGGGCGAACTGCAGATGAACGGCGAGGATGTGGCGCCGTGCAGCCTGGTGGTGCTGCCGGAGGGCGAAGAGGTGACGCTGTGTGCGCAAGGTGAATGCCAGCTGGTACTGATTGGCGGCGCGCCGCTGGATGGGCCGCGGCGGATGAACTGGAACTTTGTCGCCAGTGACCCGGCGCTGATCGAGCAGGCCAGGGCCAAATGGGCTGCGGGGGATTGGCCGGTCGTGCCGGGGGAGAGCTCGAGGATCGAGTTGCCTCGCTGATTGGGGCCACTTTGCGCCCCTTCGCGGGCTTGCCCGCTCCCACAGGGTGAGAGTTGGGAACGGGCAAGCCCGCGAAGGGCTGCACAGCAGCCCCACTATGCGATCAGCGCTGGAACACTTCAGTCAGCAGGTTATGCATCGAACGGAACGCCCGCTCCGAGGTGCGCCGGTCATACTGCATCTTGCCCGGCACATTGGCGCCAGGGTCGGTGAACGAATGCACGGCCCCGCCATAGCTGAGCAACTGCCAGTCGACCTTGGCCGCATTCATCTCGTCCTCGAATGCCGGCAGCTGCTCTTTCGGCACCAATGGGTCCGATGCACCGTGCAGCACCAGCACCGAGCCCTTGATGCGCTTGGCATCCTCGGGGTTCGGCGTGTCCAATGTGCCGTGGAACGACACTGCCGCACGCAAGTCGGCGCCGCTGCGCGCCAGCTCCAGCGCACAGCAACCCCCGAAGCAGAAGCCGAAGGTGGCAACTTTGCCAGGCTCCAGCAGCGCCTTGGACTGCCCCAGCAACTGGGCCAGGGCCTCCTGCATGCGCTTGCGAAGTTCGCCGCGGTCGTTCTTGAGCGGCATCATCGCTGCGCCCGCTTCGTCCGCATTGGACGGGCGCACCGACTGCCCATACAGGTCGGCGAGCAACACCACATAGCCCTTTTCGGCCACTTCCTTGGCGATGCGTTCGGCACCTTCGCCAATCCCCATCCAGTTCGGTGCCATGACCAGGCCCGGGCGCCCCAGCGCCCCGGGCTCGTAGACCAGGCGGCTTTCGTAGGTTCGGCCGGACAGGTGATACACCAGCGATTCGACGATTACTTTGCTCATCAGGCACTCCATTGGCACTCGTCATAAAAAAGCCCGCCGAAGCGGGCTTTCCTCTGCATCAACTCAAGCAGACAGCTCGACCAGCAGCTTGTTCAGGCGACGAACGTACGCTGCCGGGTCTTTCAGGCTGTCCCCGGCCGCCAGGGCCGCCTGATCGAAGAGGATATGCGACAGCTCGGCGAAACGGTCTTCGCTCTGCTCGTTGTCCAGCTTGTCGATCAGCGGGTGGCTTGGGTTGAACTCGAAGATCGGCTTGGACTCCGGCACTTTCTGCCCACTGGCCTCGAGGATCTGGCGCATCTGCAGGCCAAGGTCCTGCTCACCAATGGCCAGGATCGCCGGGGAGTCGGTCAGGCGGTGCGACACGCGGACTTCGGCCACGCTTTCACCCAATGCACCTTTCAGGCGCTCGACCAGGCCTTCCTTGTCCTTGGCGACTTCTTCCTGGGCTTTCTTGTCCTCTTCGGAGTCCAGCTTGCCCAGGTCCAGGTCGCCGCGGGCGACGTCGACGAAGGCCTTGCCGTCGAATTCGTTGAGGTAGCTCATCAGCCACTCGTCGATGCGGTCGGTCAGCAGCAACACTTCGATGCCTTTCTTGCGGAAGACTTCCAGGTGCGGGCTGTTCTTGACCTGCGCGTAGGACTCACCGGTGAGGTAGTAGATCTTGTCCTGGCCTTCCTTGGCGCGCGCCAGGTAGTCGGCCAGGGCAACGCTCTGCTCGCCGCTGTCGTCGTGGGTGGAGGCAAAACGCAGCAGGCTGGCGATCTTCTCTTTGTTGGCGAAGTCTTCGGCCGGGCCTTCCTTCAGCACCTGGCCGAAGTTTTTCCAGAAGCCCTTGTACTGCTCAGGCTCGTTCTTCGCCAACTTCTCCAGCATGTCCAGCACGCGCTTGGTCAGCGCGGTCTTCATCGAGTCGATGATCGGGTCTTTCTGCAGGATTTCACGCGACACGTTCAGCGACAGGTCGTTGGAGTCGACCACACCTTTGATGAAGCGCAGGTACAGCGGCAGGAACGACTCGGCCTGGTCCATGATGAACACGCGCTGTACATACAGCTTCAGGCCGCGTGGCGCTTCGCGCTGGTACAGGTCGAACGGCGCGCGGGCCGGCACATACAGCAGCGAGTTGTATTCAAGCTTGCCTTCGACCTTGTTGTGGCTCCAGGCCAGCGGGTTCTCGAAGTCGTGGCCGATGTGCTTGTAGAACTCCTGGTATTCCTCGTCCTTCACGTCGCTGCGCGAACGGGTCCACAGGGCGCTGGCACGGTTGACGGTTTCCCACTCTTCGGCCGGCTGCTCTTCACCTTCGGCAGCCGCCTGCTCTTTCGGCAACTGGATAGGCAAGGCGATATGGTCGGAGTACTTCTTGACCACGTTGCGCAAACGCCAGCCATCGGCGAACTCCTGCTCGTCCTTCTTCAGGTGCAGGACGATGCGGGTACCGCGCTGGGGCTTGTCGACAGTGGCGACTTCGAACTCACCCTCGCCACGGGACGACCAATGCACGCCTTCGGCAGCCGGCTGGCCGGCGCGACGGCTGTACACGTCAACCTTGTCGGCAACGATGAACGCGGAATAGAAGCCCACGCCGAACTGGCCGATCAGGTGCGAGTCCTTCTTCTGGTCACCGGTGAGGTTCTTCATGAAGTCGGCAGTGCCGGACTTGGCGATGGTGCCCAGGTGGGTGATGACGTCTTCGCGGCTCATGCCGATACCGTTGTCCTCGAGGGTCACGGTACCCGCCTCCTTGTCGAAGCTCAGGCGAATCTTCAGGTCGGCGTCGCCTTCCAGCAACTCTGGCTTGGCCAGCGCCTCGAAGCGCAGCTTGTCGGCGGCGTCGGAGGCGTTGGAGATCAGTTCACGCAGGAAGATCTCCTTGTTCGAATACAAGGAATGGATCATGAGGTGCAGCAGTTGCTTTACCTCGGTCTGGAAGCCAAGCGTTTCTTTCTGAGTCTCCACACTCATGGTCTTCAAAACTCCGATCTGATTGCAATGGCGCCTGGCGGGCGGTACAGCCTGCTTTAACGGCGGATGTCATGCAGATGGGGGCTGCCCGGATGATTTCAAGGGCTTTTGCGGTTCGATCTTGAAATGCGCGCGGGCCGTGGCAATCGGCGACTGGCGGTCGCCCTGCCAGGCGGTAATGGCCACGTTGGTCACCCGTCGCCCCTGGCGCCACAATTGGCACTGGGCGTAGGTATCGCGCAACAGCCCGGCGCGCAGGTAGTCGATGGAGAAATCGATGATCTTCGGAATGCTGGCGCTGTCGCTGTAGATCAGCAGGTACAGCGCTGCCGACAGCTCCATGAAGCCGGCAATCACCCCGCCATGGATAGCGGGCAAGAGGGGGTTGCCGATAGTGTCCGGATTGGCCGGCAGGCGGAACAGCAGGTCATCCCCCTCGCGCTCGCATTCGATGCCGATCAACCCCGCGTAGGGAATCAATGCCAGCAAGGGGCGGTAGTCACCTTGCGCGTGTGCTGCATTGAGTTGCTGGCGAATGGACGGCGGAATCATGACCCGCCCTCCTTCAGGCTGCTGCCGAAGCGGATGCCGCCTTTGACCTGCGGGCCCAACCGCATGAACGTACCCACCACCTGGCAGATCGGCCGCTCGGGGTCGTCCTGGTAGGCGCTGCCACGGGTGAAGATCACGTCGCGGGTCACCCGGTAACACTGGGCATGCCCATGGATGTCCTTGCCCGGTACCGACGGGTGCATGTAGTCGATGCGCAGATCCAGGGTCGGGCATACCTCGAAGCGCGGCAGTGCGCATAGCGTGGCCATGCCGCAGGTGGTGTCCATCAGCGTTGTCAGCGCCCCACCGTGTACGGCACCGGTTTGCGGGTTGCCGACAATGGCCGGCGACCAGGGCAGGACCAGCGTCATGCCAGTTTCATCCGCCTGTGCCACACGCATCTGCAACAACTGGCAGTGTTTCAATGCCGAAAGAAAACGCTCGGCCATGGACATCAAGGTCGCATCACTCATAGGCTGTTACCACGTCCCTTCCAAACGGCATAGGTGGGTTCAAAAGTCCATGTAGAACGGGGCGTTATATATCTGAAACCTTCGTTGAACTTATTCCAAGTGGCTGCACTCGAAGGAACAAGTCACTTATCACACCAAGGAGAAACACCCCCATGCGTAAACCATTTGCTTTTGCTCTGATGCTGGCTGCTGCCATGGGCCTGGCTGCTTGCGATAAAGCGAGCGAAGACAAAGCCCAAGATGCGCAGGAACATGCCGAGCAAGCCCAGGAAAAGATGGGCGAAGCTCAGGATAAAATGAACGACGCCGCCAAGGAAAACGCCGAAGCTGCCAAAGATCAGGCTGAAGCCGAGCAAAAGGCTGCCGAAGAAGCCGCCCCGGCTACTCCGGCGCCGGCAGAACCTGCCAAGCAGTAATCAGCCCGATAAAAAAACCCGACGTTGTCGGGTTTTTTTTTGCGTTGAATTCACGGTTAATCGTTTCAGTTCACTGCTACACCACCCTCTTTCAATGGCTCGCTGCTGACACTATCCGTGGGGGTAAAGACCATCACCTCCAGCACATCGGAATGGAACTCCCGCCGGTACAAGATCAATACAACACCCACACTCATGCCCATGAACAACCACGGGCTGATGAACCAGCTCAACATGGCCATGCCGAAGTAATAGGAACGTAAACCAAGGTTGAACTGGTTGGCCGCCAGCGACAACACCCGTGCTGCCCGCGAGGCGAACGCCTTGCGTTCCAGTTCGTTGACCTGCCGTTCGCCAATCATCGGTGCCGAGCCAACCAGTACGGCAGCAAAGTTGTATTGGCGCATGCACCAGCTGAAAGTGAAGAAGGCGTACACGAAGACCATGGCCAGGCACAACAACTTGATCTCCGACATGCCCTGCGAAGTCTGCTGCACCAGCGGCAGGTCGGCCAGCAGCGACAGCGCCCTGTCGGAGGCCCCCAGCACGGTGAGGATACCGGCCAGGATGATCAAGGTGCTGGAGGCGAAGAACGACGCGTTGCGCTCCAGGTTGCCGATCACGCTGGCATCGGCAATACGGTTATCGCGCAGCAACATGCGCCGCATCCAGTCTTCACGGTACAGGTGCAGCACGCTGGCCAGGCACGCGGTGTCGCGCCCTTTCCAGATCGCATACCGGGTATAGCCACCCCAGCACAGGGCGAACCAGGCGACGGCCAGCAGGTTGTTGAGGTTGCTTTGGATGAAATTCATGCAGGATTCCCGAAAAGGCCAGGTGCCTGAAGGATAGGGACCGGGTTTCGACGCTGGCAAGCGGCAAAAGGCACACATTCCTGCTGAAATTCGTACTGCCGGTGTGGGCCAGAAAAAAGCCCCGCATCGTTGCCGATACGGGGCTCTGCAGCTTGCACCTTGGGCGGGCACCCTTCGGCTTGTGGCCGGTGCCGCCCCCAAGGCTTGGCCCGGCGCGTCAGGCCAGCGCTTCGCGCGGCTTGCCCAGCATGCGGTCGCAGGCGACGGCGCCCATCAGGGTCACCACCGATGGCACCAGCCAGGCCATGCCGGCATCGCTCAACGGCAGGTGCGCCATGAAGTCCGGGAGCATATGGGCAAGGCTGCTGCCCTTGATCGCATCGACCATGCCGAACACCAGCGACACCAGCATGACCGGCGCCAGGATACGGGTCGGCGAATGCCACAGGTCTTTCACGAAACTCAGGCCGACTACCACGATGCAGGGCGGGTAGATGGCGGTAAGTACCGGGATCGAGAACATGATCAACTTGGTCAGGCCAAGGTTGGAAATCAACAGCGAGAAGCCAGCCAGGATCACCACCAGGGCGCGGTACGACAGCGGCAGGATCTGGCTGAAGTACTCGGCGCATGCGCAGGTCAGGCCCACCGCAGTCACCAGGCAGGCCAGCGCGATCAGCACCGCAAGGAAGCCGCTGCCCAACGAACCGAAGGTGTGCTGTACGTAGGCATGCAGAACGGCCGCGCCATTGGTGGCATCTGCCGCGATATCGTGGCTGGTGGCGCCCAGACGGAACAGGCTGATGTAGACCAGGGCCAGGCCGACACCGGCGATCAGGCCGGCGATGATGGCATAACGGGTAATCAGCTTCGGCGACTCGACACCGCGCGAGCGGATGGCGTTGACGATGACGATACCGAACACCAGGGCCCCCAGGGTATCCATGGTCAGGTAGCCATCGGAGAAGCCTTTGGAGAAGGCCGCGGCCGAATAAGCCGGCTGCGCGTCACCCATGCCCCCTGCCGGCAGGGCAAAGGCGGCAATGCCCAGTACGGCCAGGGCGATGATCTTCAGCGGCGCCAGGAAGCGGCCCACGGTATCGAGCAACTTGCCGGGGTACATCGACACGGCCAGCACCACAGCGAAATACACCAGGCTGTAGATGAACAGCGCCAGCGGGCTTTCCCCGGTCAGCGGAGCAACACCCACTTCGAACGAAACGGTCGCCGTACGCGGGGTAGCGAACAGTGGGCCGACCGACAGGTAGCAGACAGCCGCCAGCAAGCCGCCGAAGAATTTGCCGATCGGGCTGCTCAGGGCATCCATGCCACCACCGACCTTGGCCAGGGCGACCACGGTGATGACCGGCAGGCCTACGGCCGTGACCAGGAAGCCCAGCGCCGCCATCCACACATGGGGGCCGGACTGCAGGCCGACGATAGGCGGGAAGATGATGTTGCCTGCACCCACAAAAAGCGCAAACGTCATAAAGCCAAGCGCCAGGATATCCTGGCCTTTGAGAACTTTCATTTTAAGGTAGTACCACACTGCTGAAATCGGGATTCGAGAGGGGATTTCCCTTTGGATGAGGGGAAATGCTGCCCGGCTTGATAGGCCAGACCCGTTTAGCGTGTCGTTCCCTTTTGGGGTACGGGCACAGAGTGAGCGCGTAATGTAACCGTTTTGTCAGTCAAACGCACTGGAACAGTGCTGCTTGTCCGATGTGCGTACATGTTTGTCGTCTGTGCGACCGAAGACAGAAGGAATTATCCTCGGTTTAAACGCTGCGTCTGTGTGAAAATTCCTATCAAACCCATCGAAAAATCTACAGTGCCTGTTCTGGCCTCTTCGCGGGCTTGCCCGCGAAGAGTTCGGCACAGGAATACAGAACCCCACAAACGACAAAGGCCACCCGAAGGTGGCCTCTGTGCGCGTGGGGGGTGTAGCGGTATTACTTCTTGGCTTCCCAACCGGTCAGCTCGGCCAGGGCCTTGCCTATGTCGGCCAGGGAACGCACGGTTTTCACACCCGCGTCCTGCAGGGCTGCAAACTTCTCGTCTGCAGTGCCTTTGCCGCCAGAAATGATGGCGCCAGCGTGGCCCATGCGCTTGCCGGCAGGTGCGGTAACACCAGCGATGTAGGAAACGACAGGCTTGGTCACGTGGGCCTTGATGTAGGCCGCTGCTTCTTCTTCAGCCGAACCGCCGATCTCGCCGATCATGACGATCGCTTCGGTCTTCGGGTCTTCCTGGAACAGCTTCAGGATATCGATGAAGTTGGAGCCCGGAATCGGGTCACCGCCGATACCGACACAGGTCGACTGGCCGAAGCCGGCGTCGGTGGTCTGCTTCACAGCTTCGTAGGTCAGGGTGCCGGAGCGCGACACGATACCGACCTTGCCTGGCAGGTGGATGTGGCCTGGCATGATGCCGATCTTGCACTCGCCCGGGGTGATGACACCTGGGCAGTTAGGGCCGATCAGGGTCACGCCCAGCTCGTCGCACTTGACCTTGGCATCCAGCATGTCCAGGGTTGGAATGCCTTCGGTGATGCAGACGATCAGCTTGATGCCGCCGAAGGCTGCTTCCAGGATCGAGTCCTTGCAGAAAGGAGCCGGTACGTAGATGACCGAAGCATCAGCGCCGGTAGCTTCCACGGCTTCCTTCACGGTGTTGAACACCGGCAGGCCCAGGTGGGTGGTGCCACCCTTGCCTGGGGTTACGCCGCCGACCATCTTGGTGCCGTAGGCGATGGCCTGTTCGGAGTGGAAAGTACCCTGCGAGCCGGTGAAGCCCTGGCAGATGACTTTGGTGTCTTTATTGATCAGGACGCTCATTACTTGCCCTCCGCAGCTTTGACAACTTGTTGAGCAGCGTCGGTCAGGCTGGTTGCCGCAATGATGTTCAAACCGCTTTCTGCCAGTACTTTAGCGCCCAGTTCGGCGTTGTTGCCTTCAAGGCGAACGACGACCGGAACCTTGACACCGACTTCTTTCACTGCACCGATGATGCCTTCGGCAATCATGTCGCAGCGAACGATGCCGCCGAAGATGTTGACCAGAACGGCCGCGACATTGCTGTCGGACAGAATGATCTTGAACGCTTCGGTAACGCGCTCTTTGGTAGCACCGCCGCCAACGTCGAGGAAGTTGGCCGGCTTGCCGCCGTGCAGGTTGACGATGTCCATGGTACCCATGGCCAGGCCGGCACCGTTGACCATGCAGCCGATGTTGCCTTCGAGGGCAACGTAGTTCAGTTCGAACTTGGCAGCGTGGGCTTCACGGGCGTCGTCCTGCGACGGGTCGTGGAAGGTTTTCAGCTTAGGCTGACGGTACATGGCGTTGGCGTCGATGTTGATCTTGGCATCGAGGCAGTGCAGGTCGCCATCGGCCTTGATCACCAGCGGGTTCACTTCCAGCAGTGCCAGGTCGTGATCCTTGAACAGCTTGGCCAGGCCTACGAAGATCTTGGCGAACTGTTGAACTTGCTTGCCTTCCAGGCCCAGCTGGAATGCCAGCTCGCGACCCTGGAACGGCTGTGCGCCGACCAGTGGGTCGATGGTGGCCTTGAGGATTTTCTCAGGCGTTTCGTGAGCGACTTTCTCGATGTCCACGCCACCTTCGGTGGAGGCCATGAACACGATGCGGCGGCTCGAACGATCGACTACAGCGCCCAGGTACAGCTCTTTGGCGATGTCAGTGCAGGATTCGACCAGAATCTTGGAGACGGGTTGACCGTTGGCATCGGTCTGGTAGGTAACCAGATTCTTGCCCAACCACTGTGCAGCGAACGCCTTGGCGTCTTCCTTGCTGCGAACCAGCTTGACGCCGCCCGCTTTACCGCGACCACCCGCGTGAACCTGGGCTTTGACTACCCACTCGTTCCCGCCGATCTTGTCGCAGGCTTCTGCAGCTTGCTCAGGGGTATCGACTGCGAAACCCTTGGAAACTGGCAGGCCGTACTCAGCGAACAGCTGCTTACCCTGATACTCGTGAAGATTCATGCTTTTTACCGTCTTCGTTAGGTACTGCGCTTCGGCGCTGCGCCATTACTGGCGCCGCGCCACCTGTGACCGTTGACCCCGGGTTATCCCATGTGATCCGGTCCGGCGGACGTTCCGCGGTGAGTCATGCACGCAAGACTCACGACGGGCTGCCCGCCGTGGTTTCTTATGATTAACGCTTCTTACGGTTGGCCACGTGAATGGCGCCGCCATTCACAGCCAGCGCTGCTTCATGCAGCGCTTCGGACAGGGTTGGATGGCTGAAGACCATCATGCCCAGGTCCTCGGCACTGGTGCCGAATTCCATTGCGATTGCGCCCTGCTGCACCAGTTCGGCAGCCGATGGGCCAATCACGTGTACACCCAGCACGCGGTCGGTCTTGGCGTCGGCGATGACCTTGACGAAACCACCGGTGTCGTTGGCCGCCATCGCACGGCCGCTGGCCGCGAACGGGAAGGTGCCTACGTTAACCTCAACACCCTCGGCCTTCAAGGATTGTTCGGTCTTGCCGACCCACGCGATTTCCGGGTGGGTGTAGATCACCGAAGGGATCAGGTCGTAGTTCATCTGGGCCTTGTGGCCCTTGATGCGCTCAACCACCATGATGCCCTCTTCCGAGGCCTTGTGCGCCAGCATCAGGCCACGCACCACGTCACCGATGGCATAGACGCCCGGCACGCTGGTCGCGCAGTGGTCGTCGACGTAGATGTAGCCACGCTCGTCGATGGTCACGCCGCTGTCGGAAGCCAGCAGGTCGGTGGTCACCGGACGGCGGCCGACCGCAACGATCAGCTTGTCGAAGGTGATCTTCTGCTCGCCTTCGGCGTTGGTGTAGGTGACTTCGACTTCGTCGCCGTTGACTTTCGAGCCGGTCACGCGCGCGCCGAGCTTGATGTCCAGGCCTTGTTTGGTCAGGGTCTTCTGGGCTTCTTTCGACACGGCAGTGTCGGCAGCCATCAGGAAGGTGTCCAGGGCTTCCAGCACGGTGACTTCAGCACCCAGGCGAGCCCATACCGAGCCCAGCTCCAGGCCGATGACGCCAGCACCGATCACGCCCAGGCGCTTGGGTACGGCCTGGAATTCCAGGGCGCCGGTGGAGTCGACGATGACGTTCTGGTCGACAGGCGCTGGCGGAATGTCGATCGGACGCGAGCCGGAGGCCAGGATAACGTTCTCGGCTTCGATCACTTCGGTGGTGCCGTCAGCCTTGGTGACTTCGACCTTTTTGCCCGCCAGCAGCTTGCCGTGGCCCTGGATCGAAGTAACACCGTTGGCCTTGAAAAGGGTGGCCACGCCACCGGTCAGGTTCTTGACGATGCCAGCCTTGCGGCCAACCATCGCGGCAACGTCCATCTTCACTTCACCGGTGGAGATGCCATGCACGTTGAAGCTTTCTTTGGCTTCCTTGTACTTCCAGGAGCTGTCCAGCAGGGCCTTGGAAGGAATGCAACCGACGTTCAGGCAGGTGCCGCCCAGGGCCAGCTTGCCCTCGGCGTCGGTGTACTTCTCGATGCAGGCAGTCTTCAGACCGAGTTGTGCGGCCTTGATGGCAGCGACATAACCGCCAGGACCTGCACCGATTACCACTACGTCGAATTTCTGGGTCATAAAAGATTCCTTTTGAGCTTCAAGCAGCAAGCTGCAAGCTGCGAGACAGACAGGCTTCGACTTGAAGCTTGCCGCTCGCAGCTTACAGCCGCGCGATTAGATGTCCAGCAGCAGGCGAGACGGATCTTCCAGCAGGTTCTTGATGGTGACCAGGAAGGTTACCGCTTCCTTGCCATCGATCAGGCGGTGATCGTAGGACAGCGCCAGGTACATCATCGGGCGAATCACCACTTGGCCGTTAACGGCCATCGGGCGCTGGATGATGTTGTGCATGCCGAGGATCGCGGCCTGCGGCGGGTTGACGATCGGGGTCGACATCATCGAACCGAAAGTACCGCCGTTGGTGATGGTGAAGGTGCCACCGGTCATCTCTTCGATCGACAGCTTGCCGTCACGGGCCTTCTTGCCGAAGGTGGCGATGCCGTTTTCGATTTCGGCCAGGCTCATCGATTCGGCGTTACGCAGTACCGGTACCACCAGGCCACGGTCGCTGGACACCGCGACGCCGACGTCGGCATAGCCGTGGTAGACGATGTCGTTGCCGTCGATCGAGGCGTTGACCGCCGGGAAGCGCTTCAGCGCCTCGGTGGCAGCCTTGACGAAGAACGACATGAAGCCCAGGCGCACGCCGTTGTGGGTCTTCTCGAACAGGTCCTTGTACTTCGAACGCAGGGCCATGACTTCGGTCATGTCCACTTCGTTGAAGGTGGTCAGCATGGCCATGCTCGACTGGGCTTCTACCAGGCGCTCGGCGATCTTGGCACGCAGGCGGGTCATCGGGACGCGCTTCTCGGTGCGGTCGCCAGCAGCGGTGACCACCGGGGCAGCAGCAGCGGCAGCAGGCTTGGCAGCCGGCGCAGCGGCAGGTGCCGACTTCTTGTTGGCAACCGCTGCAACCACGTCTTCCTTGGTGACGCGACCACCTTTGCCGGTACCGGCAACGCTGGCCAGGTCGATGCCGTTTTCTTCGGCCAGCTTGCGCGCAGCCGGGGCGGCGACCGGGTCGTCTTCACCAGCATCGGCAGGGGCCGCCGCGGGGGGGGNNGCGGGTGCAGCGGCAGGTGCAGCGGCGGCAGCAGGTGCGGCAGCAGCGCCGCCTTCAACGATCGAACCCAGCACCTCGTCGGACAGGACGGTGTCGCCCTCGCCCTTGACGATGTCGCCCAGCACGCCGTCAGCGGTAGCCAGCACTTCCAGGACGACCTTGTCGGTCTCGATGTCGACGATCAGCTCGTCACGCTTGACGGCTTCGCCCGGCTTCTTGTGCCAGGTGGCAACGGTGCCATCGGCAACCGATTCCGGGAAGGTTGGGGCTTTGATCTCGATAGCCATTATCTGTATTTCCTTAAATTCGGTTTCAGGTGCGCGAAGGCGTTAGACAGTGAAGGCGTCTTGCAGCAGTTTTTCCTGCTGTTCGGCGTGCTTCGAAGCGTAACCACAAGCAGGCGCGGCGGAAGCGTCGCGGCCGGCGTATTCCAGGACCAGCGCCTTGTTGTGGCGGCCCAGGATACGGCGCATGTGGTGCTGGCTGCTGTACCAGGCACCCTGGTTCATCGGCTCTTCCTGACACCACACGGCATGCTTGAGGTTGGTGTACGGCGCCAGGATTTCGACCAGGTCATCCTCCGGGAACGGATACAACTGCTCGATACGCACGATGGCGATGTCTTCGCGGCCCTCGGCACGGCGTTTCTCCAGCAGGTCGTAGTAGACCTTGCCGCCGCACAGGACCAGGCGTTCGACCTTGGCCGGATCGAGGTTGTCGATTTCCGGGATCACGGTCTGGAACGAGCCTTCTGCCAGGTCTTCCAGGGTCGAAACGGCCAGCTTGTGACGCAGCAGCGACTTCGGTGTCAGCACGATCAGCGGCTTGCGCAGCGGGCGAATGACCTGACGACGCAGCAGGTGGTAGATCTGCGCCGGCGTGGTTGGCACGCAGACCTGGATGTTGTGCTCGGCACACAGCTGCAGGTAACGCTCCAGGCGCGCGGAGGAGTGCTCCGGGCCCTGCCCTTCATAGCCGTGCGGCAGCAGCATGGTCAGGCCGCACAGGCGACCCCACTTGTGCTCGCCGCTGGTGATGAACTGGTCGATGACCACTTGCGCACCGTTGGCGAAGTCGCCGAACTGGGCTTCCCAGATCACCAGCGCGTTCGGCGTGGTGGTCGAGTAGCCATACTCGAAGGCCAGCACGGCTTCTTCCGACAGGAAGGAGTCGTACAGCTCGAACATCGGCTGGCCCGGGAACAGGTTCTTCAGCGGTACGTAGGTGCCGGCATCCTTCTGGTTGTGCAGCACTGCATGGCGGTGCGAGAAGGTGCCACGGCCGATGTCCTGGCCGGTCATGCGGATCGGGTGACCTTCGAACTGCAGGGTGGCGTAGGCCATGGTTTCTGCATAGCCCCAGTTGATCGGCAAGCCACCGGCCTGCATCTTCTGGCGGTCTTCGTAGATCTTCGCCACCTGGCGCTGGACGACGAAGCCTTCCGGGATTTCCAGCAGCTTGGCCGACAGGTCCTGCAAGGTCTTGAGGTCGAAGCGGGTGTCGTGACGCGCAGTCCAGGCATGGCCCAGGTAGGGGCGCCAGTCGACGAACAGCTCGCGGTTCGGCTCCTTGACCAGGCTTTTCACCACGTGCAGACCGTTGTCCAGCGCGTTGCGGTACTCGTCGATCTTCGCCTGGGCACGCTCGGCATCGATACGGCCAGCCTGGATCAGCGACTCGGCGTACAGCTCGCGGGTGGTACGCTGCTTGGTGATCTGCTGGTACATCAGCGGCTGGGTGCCGCTCGGCTCGTCGGCCTCGTTGTGGCCGCGACGGCGGTAGCAGACCAGGTCGATGACCACGTCACGCTTGAACTGCATGCGGTAGTCGATGGCCAGCTGGGTGACGAACAGCACTGCTTCCGGGTCATCGCCGTTCACGTGCAGGATCGGCGCCTGGATCATCTTGGCCACGTCGGTGGCGTACTCGGTGGAGCGCGCGTCCAGCGGGTTGCTGATGGTGAAACCAACCTGGTTGTTGATCACGATGTGCACGGTGCCGCCGGTCTTGAAACCGCGGGTCTGCGACATCTGGAAGGTTTCCATGACCACACCCTGGCCGGCGAATGCAGCGTCGCCGTGGATCGAGATCGGCAGCACCTTGTCGCCAACGGTGTCGTTGCGGCGGTCCTGACGGGCGCGCACCGAACCCTCGACCACCGGCGAAACGATTTCCAGGTGGGACGGGTTGAACGCCATGGCCAGGTGCACTTCGCCACCGGAGGTCATCACGTTCGAGGAGAAGCCCTGGTGATATTTCACGTCACCGGAGCCCAGCTCGTTCATCTTCTTGCCTTCGAACTCGTCGAACAGCTCGCGCGGGCTCTTGCCGAAGGTGTTCACCAGCACGTTCAGACGGCCACGGTGGGCCATGCCGATGACGACTTCCTTGGTGCCGTAGGAGCCGGAACGCTGGATCATTTCGTCCAGCATCGGGATCAGGCTCTCGCCACCTTCCAGGCCGAAGCGCTTGGTGCCTGGGTACTTGGTGCCCAGGTATTTTTCCAGGCCTTCACCGGCGGTAACGCGCTCGAGCAGGTGGGCCTGCACGTCAGCGGAGTATTCCGGACGGCCGCGCACGCTTTCCAGGCGCTGCTGGAACCAGCTGCGCTGCTCGGAATCGACGATGTGGGTGAACTCGGCGCCAATGGTGCGACAATATGTCTTCTGGAGTGCATCCAGGATGTCGCGTAGGCTCGCCTCCTCTTTGCCGATGAACAGGTCGCCGGCACGGAAGGTCGTATCAAGATCGGCATTGGTCAAGCCGTAGTGATTGATCGACAGGTCTACGGGCGCAGGGCGCTGCCACAACCCCAACGGGTCGAGCTTGGCAGCCTGATGGCCGCGCATACGATAGGCCTGGATCAGTCGCAGAACTTCAACCTGCTTCTTCTCGTGTTCACTGCTCACGCTCCCGGCAGATACCGGTTGGGCGCGGCGCTGGTTCTTTGCCAGCAGTACGAAATGGTCGCGGATTGTCGAGTGCGATACATCAGTAGCGGTGCTGCCGTCGGCTGGCAACTTCTGGAAGTAAGTGCGCCACTCTTCTGGCACAGCGTTAGGGTCGTGCAGGTAGAGCTCGTAGAGCTCTTCCACATATGCAGCGTTACCACCTGAAAGGTGGGCGCTATCCCACATGCGCTGCATCACGCTTTCTTGCATGCTTGGTCACCCTCGATTAGGGGACTGATCGGCGAGAGCCGAAGCAAACCTGGAAAAGTCCGAAAACAGCGACTGAACCACGCCACCTGGATCCTGCTGATTTTCCGGGTACCAGCCCGGAAAGCCCCTGCTGGTCTCATATCTTCATAGGTAATGAGCGCGGGCTTTTTGGGCCCTTGCTCGGGTTTTACCTCAGTGCGGGCTCACCGCCCGCACCTCGGCTTACTGCAGGTACAACACGGTGTATCAGGTGCCGCTTTGCAGCAGCATGTTACGTACGTGGCCGATTGCCTTGGTCGGGTTGAGACCTTTCGGGCAAACGTTCACGCAGTTCATGATCCCGCGGCAGCGGAATACGCTGAACGGGTCATCCAGGGACGCCAGGCGCTCCTGAGTCTTGGTGTCGCGGCTGTCGGCCAGGAAACGGTAGGCCTGCAGCAGCGCGGCCGGGCCCAGGAACTTGTCCGGGTTCCACCAGAACGACGGGCAGGAAGTCGAGCAGCAAGCGCACAGGATGCACTCGTACAGGCCGTCCAGCTTTTCGCGGTCTTCCGGCGACTGCAGGCGCTCGATGGCCGGGGCCGGCGTGTCGTTCTGCAGGAACGGCTTCACCTTCTCGTACTGCTTGTAGAAGATGCTCATGTCGACCACCAGGTCACGAATGACCGGCAGGCCTGGCAGAGGGCGCAGAACCAGCTTGTTGCCCTTGACCACCGCCGACAGCGGGGTGATGCAGGCCAGGCCGTTCTTGCCGTTCATGTTCATGCCGTCGGAACCGCACACGCCTTCACGGCAGGAACGACGATACGAGAAACCTTCGTCCTTTTCCTTGATCAGGGCCAGTACGTCCAGCACCATCAAGTCCTTGCCGCCGGTATCGACGTCGAACGACTCCATTTTTGGCGCCGAATCGGTATCCGGGTTGTAACGATAAACTTCGACTTTCAACATAGCAGCCACCCTTAGTAAGTCCGGACTTTTGGTTCGAAGGCTGGAACAGTCTTCGGCGCAAAGTTGACGCCACGCTTGGCAACGCGCTTCTCACCCGGGTAGTACAGGGTGTGGCACAGCCAGTTTTCGTCGTCACGGTCTTCGAAGTCTTCACGGGCGTGAGCGCCACGGGACTCTTTACGGGCTTCGGCCGCGATGGCGGTAGCTTCGGCGACTTCCAGCAGGTTCTGCAGCTCCAGCGCTTCGATACGCGCGGTGTTGAAGGCCTGGGACTTGTCGTTGATCTTGACGTTGGCGATGCGCTCACGCAGGCCGGCCAGTTGCTCGATACCCTTCTGCATGTATTCGCCGGTACGGAACACACCGAAGTAGTTCTGCATGCAGCTCTGCAGCTCGCGCTTCAGGCTGGCTACGTCTTCACCGGAAGTACGCTCGTTGAGCTTGTTCAGGCGGTTCAGGGCAACATCGATATCGGTGTCGCTGGCGTCGAGGTGCTCGATACCGTCGCTCAGTGCCTTCTCCAGGTGCAGGCCGGCAGCACGGCCGAATACCACCAGGTCGAGCAGCGAGTTGCCGCCCAGGCGGTTGGCACCGTGTACCGATACGCACGCAACTTCGCCTACGGCGAACAGGCCAGGGATGATGTGATCCTTGCCTTCTTCGTCCATGGTGATGGCCTGGCCATGAATGTTGGTGGCAACACCACCCATCATGTAGTGGCAGGTCGGAACCACCGGCACCGGCGCGACAACCGGGTCGACGTGGGCGAAGGTCTTGGACAGTTCGCAGATACCTGGCAGGCGGCTGTGCAGCACTTCTTCGCCCAGGTGGTCCAGCTTCAGCAGCACGTGGTCCTTGTTCGGGCCCACGCCGTTGCCGGCGATGATTTCCTTGACCATGGAACGGGCGACCACGTCGCGGCCGGCCAGGTCTTTGGCGTTCGGCGCGTAACGCTCCATGAAGCGCTCGCCGTGGGCGTTGATCAGGTAGCCACCCTCACCACGGCAACCTTCGGTGACCAGTACACCGGCGCCGGCGATGCCGGTCGGGTGGAACTGCCACATTTCGATGTCCTGCACCGGAACGCCTGCACGCAGGGCCATGCCGATACCGTCACCGGTGTTGATCAGGGCGTTGGTGGTGGAGGCGTAGATACGACCGGCACCGCCAGTGGCCAACACGGTAGCCTTGGACTTGATGTACATGGTTTCGCCGGTTTCGATGCAGATCGCGATCACACCAACGAAAGCGCCTTCCTTGTTTTTCACCAGGTCAACGGCGTAGTACTCGTTGAGGAAGGTGGTGCCGGCCTTCAGGTTACCCTGGTACAGGGTGTGCAGCAGCGCATGACCGGTACGGTCGGACGCCGCGCAGGTGCGGGCGGCCTGGCCACCTTTACCGAAGTCCTTGGACTGGCCACCGAACGGGCGCTGGTAGATACGGCCGGTCTCGGTACGCGAGAACGGCAGGCCCATGTGGTCCAGCTCGAACACGGCAGCCGGGCCTTCCTGACACATGTATTCGATAGCGTCCTGGTCACCGATGTAGTCGGAACCCTTGACGGTATCGTACATGTGCCAGCGCCAGTCGTCGTTCGGGTCGGCCGAAGCGATGGCGCAGGTGATGCCACCCTGGGCGGATACAGTGTGCGAACGGGTCGGGAAGACCTTGGTGACTACGGCAGTCTTGTGGCCGCCTTGAGCCAGTTGCAGCGCAGCGCGCATGCCGGCGCCGCCGCCACCGATGATGATGGCGTCGAAAGAAATGGTTGGAATGCTAGCCATGAATCAGATACCCCAGAGAATCTGCACACCCCAGACGAAGTAAGCGAACATCGCAACGCCGCATACCGCCTGGAACAGGAAACGAATCGCAGTTGCCGACTTGCCGAACGACATAGGCGTCAGGTAGTCGGTAGCAATGGTCCACATGCCGACCCAGGCGTGAGCGCCGAGGGCAACGAGGGCCAGCAAGCTGAAGATTCGCATCGCGTTGTTGGAGAACAGACCATGCCACTGGGTGTAGTCGATGCCTGGGTGGGCGACCACGTAGCCGATCAGGAAGATGAAATAAGCCGCGAGAACGACCGCAGATACGCGCTGCGCCATCCAGTCATAGAGGCCCGAACGCGACAGGTTCGTGACATTGGTTACCATACCCAAACTCCCACCAGAACGATCAGCACCACGGAGATGACGATCACGATTTTCGAGCCCAGCTTGCCGCCTTCCAGCGTCTCGCCGATGCCCATGTCCATGATCAGGTGACGAACACCTGCCACGAGGTGATAAAGCAGGGCAGACAACAGCCCCCAGGTCACGAACTTGGCCAGCGGGCTGGTCAGACACGCCTTCACCTCGCCGAAGCCTTCCTCGGAACCCAGCGATTTGCCCAGTGCATAAAGCATGATGGCAAGGCCGATGAACAGGATGACGCCGGAGATACGGTGCAGGATGGACGTGTACGCAGTGACAGGGAGCTTGATGGTCCTTAGGTCTAGGTTTACAGGTCGTTGGCTTTTCACGGCTTTTTTCACACTGAAGAGCCCCTAGCGAATCAGGGCAAAGTTGTTGGTAAGTGTACTGGTCAGGTACCCACCACCCAGGGAACGGCGACCCCCAGCAGTTCGGGCTTGCAAGCCCCTGGCGGTCGGGTGCCGAGTATAGACAGTTAGGCTGCTTATGACAACGTGACGGGGTAGCCCAAATAGCGCATTGCCTTTAATGAGCAAAAGGCGTAAATGGGCGAGAATTTCGGGAAAAATCAGGCTTGAATGCCTGATTCAACAAGCCTTTAGGCAAATTGACATCTGAATTTATCCCTCTATAGTGGTGCGGGCCCTGCGTGGGGGGTCTGTCTGATGATTTCAAGCATTAATAGGAGGCCACATGGCTGACAAAAAAGCGCAGTTGGTCATCGAGGGCGCTGCCCCCGTCGAGCTGCCCATTTTAACCGGCACCGTTGGTCCTGATGTAATCGACGTCCGCGGGTTAGGGGCCACTGGTCACTTCACCTTCGACCCTGGTTTCATGGCGACCGCCTCGTGCGAGTCGAAGATCACCTACATTGACGGCGACAAAGGGATCCTGCTGCACCGCGGCTACCCGATCGAACAGCTCGCCGAGCAATCCGACTACCTCGAAACCTGCTACCTGCTGCTCAACGGCGAACTGCCGAATGCCGAGCAGAAGGCGCAGTTCGTCAGCACCGTGAAAAACCACACCATGGTTCACGAGCAGCTGAAGTCGTTCTTCAACGGTTTCCGCCGCGACGCCCACCCGATGGCGGTCATGTGCGGTGTGGTCGGTGCCCTGTCGGCGTTCTACCACGACTCCCTGGACATCAATAACCCGCAACACCGCGAAATCTCCGCGGTGCGCCTGGTCGCGAAGATGCCGACCCTGGCGGCGATGGTTTACAAGTACTCCATGGGCCAGCCGATGATGTACCCGCGCAACGACCTGTCGTACGCGGAAAACTTCCTGCACATGATGTTCAACACCCCGTGCGAGATCAAACCGATCAGCCCGGTACTGGCCAAGGCAATGGACCGGATCTTCATCCTCCATGCCGACCATGAGCAGAACGCCTCCACCTCCACCGTGCGCCTGGCCGGCTCGTCGGGTGCCAACCCGTTCGCCTGTATCGCCGCGGGCATCGCTGCCCTGTGGGGCCCGGCGCACGGCGGTGCGAACGAAGCCGTACTGACCATGCTCGATGAAATCGGCGATGTCTCGAACATCGACACCTTCATCGCCAAGGCCAAGGACAAGAACGACCCGTTCAAGCTGATGGGCTTCGGTCACCGCGTCTACAAGAACCGTGACCCGCGCGCCACCGTGATGAAACAGACCTGCGATGAAGTACTGCGCGAGCTGGGCATCAAGAACGACCCGCAGCTGGAACTGGCCATGCGCCTGGAAGAGATCGCACTGACCGATCCGTACTTCATCGAGCGCTCGCTGTACCCGAACGTCGACTTCTACTCGGGGATCATCCTCAAGGCGATCGGCATTCCAACCAGCATGTTCACCGTGATCTTCGCCCTGGCACGTACCGTGGGCTGGATTTCGCACTGGAAGGAAATGCTCTCCAGCCCGTACAAGATCGGCCGTCCGCGCCAGCTGTACACCGGCGAGCAGAAGCGCGACATCGTTGCCCTCGGCGACCGCAAGTAAGGCTTGATCGGGTAACGCTTCAGCCCCCCGGCCAGCCCTTGGGCCGCGCGCACGCCTGGTGTCGCGCGGCCCAAGGGCTGGCTCATGCCCTCCCCCGGCGATACGCATCAGCCACCCAGGCCAACTAGCGTGCGACTTGCGCAGCACTGCCCACGATTGCCGTCGGCCCTGGTGACCAGCCACCCCCGAGCGCCTTGAACAGGTTAACCTGGTTGATCTCGCGCGCCAGCTCCAGCTCCAGCCAACGCTGCTGCGCACCGAACAGCGAGCGCTGGGCGTCCATGGTCGAGAAGTAGCTGTCCAGACCTGCCTCGAAACGCAGCCGCGACTGCCGGTAGGCTTGTTCATAGTCCTCGACCAGCTGCCGCTGGGCCGCGACCTGCGGCAGCATCTCCTGCCGCGCATTCAACGCATTGGCCGCTTCACGGAAGGCGTTGAGCACGGTCTGCTCGTAAGCAGCCACACGCTGGTCGTATTGGGCCCAAGTGGCATCCACCCCTGCCCTGCGCTGGCCGGCATCGAGCAATGTCAGCGAACCGAGCGCCGCCAGGTTCCAGAACTGAGCCGGGCTTGTCAGCAGCCGCGAAAAGTCCCCACTCAGGCTACCCAGCGCGCCTGTCAACGAAAAGCTGGGGAAATAGGCGGCCCGCGCACTGCCGATTTCTGCATTGGCAGCGCGTAGCTGAGCCTGCGCCGCCCGAATGTCGGGCCGCCGCTCAAGCAGGCTTGAAGGCACCCCGGCGGGTACATCGGCTGTCGCCATCTGCGCCCCAAGCTGGCCCTCCGGCAACAGCCCGGCCGGGACCGTTTGCCCTACCAGCACCCGCAACGCATTGAGGTTCTGCGCCACTTGCATCCGGTAGGTACTGACTTGCACGGCAGCAGTGTTGGTGATGGCATCGGCTTGGTGGACATCGATGCGTGCGGTCGAACCCAGGTTGAAACTGGAACGCAGCAATTGCCCGAAATGCTGCTGGGATTCGAATGTGCGCTCTGCCAGCCCAAGCAAGCTCTGATTGGCCTTGAGCGTCAGCCAGGTCCCGGCCACTTCGCCGATCAAGGCCATGCGTGCAGCCTGGTAGTCGGCCAGCGTGGCATGAAAGCGCGCCTCGGCCGCATGGGCCTGGCTTCGTGCCCGGCCGAAGAAGTCCAGCTCATAGGCCGTGAACCCCACGGTGGCCTGGAAGGTGTTGGCCACGCTGCCGGCGCTGGAGCCGCCCCCGGGGGTTTGCTCCAGCGCCGGCAACTTTGCGCGCCCGGCATAGGTGTCGACGCCCAGGCTGGGGTACAGCGCTGCCGCGGCGCCCTGATAGCCTGCCCTGGCCTGCGCCACGCTGGCTGCGGCTTGCTGCAAGTCACGGTTGTCGACCAGGGCCAACTCGATCAACCGGCGCAAGCGGCTGTCACTGACGAACGCTCGCCAATCCGGGTCGAAAGCGTTTCGCGGATCACAGCAGCCCGCCTCGACGCTATCCGGCCAGCCGGTGTCCATGGGGGACGCCGGTGTCTCGTAGGCAGGCTCGAGCGAACAGCCGGCCAAAGACAGTTGAGCGGCCAACATCACACACTGCAGGGGTCTAGTCATGGGCCCTTCCCTCACCAAACGCTGTTCATCAAGGCACGCAGTTGAGCCAGCACGCCGAGAAGGCCGCTGGAAGCCTGCAGGGCAGCCGGCTGGGCGCTGCGGCGCTTCACAGCCACCCGCGCGCTGGCGATGGGCGCCTGCCGCGGCCGGCGCACCAGCCGCAGGCGCCAGTCGCCTTCGCCCAGCAGCGCCCGGCGCAGCAAGGTGAAGAACGCAGTGGCGGGTTGCGCCGTGCTGGCCACATTGGGATTGGCCTGGCTGAACAGCCTGGTGATCAGCGCGCGC
This sequence comes from Pseudomonas sp. TJI-51, assembly GCF_000190455.2. Lineage (NCBI taxonomy): Bacteria > Pseudomonadati > Pseudomonadota > Gammaproteobacteria > Pseudomonadales > Pseudomonadaceae > Pseudomonas > Pseudomonas sp. TJI-51. The sequence continues at coordinate 17,375 of NZ_AEWE02000007.1, read as the reverse complement.
CGCTGCGCCTCATGCACCGATACGAAGCGCAGCCCCAGCCGTTGGCTGCCATCCCGGCGTACCACCTCTGCCCCCAGCCAGCCCACCTTGTCCACCCATACCTGGCCACGCCTGCCGCACGGCACCTCGCCGACCATGGCGCCTTCGAACGCCGCCCCGCTGATCGAGATATCGACCAGTTGCCCACCCAGCGTACCGGCGCCCAGGCGCAGCTGGGTGGGCCGAGCAAACGGAAAGCGCTCCTCGCCGTGTAGCCGCGGCCGATCAACGCAGGCCACCAGTGTCGCCAGGTTGTACAGCAGCACCAGCACCGTCCAGCTCAGGTTGAACACCATATTGCCGTCCAGTCGGCTGGCAGTGCTGATCGCCGTGATTGCGCCGACCTGCGCCAACACACTCAAGGCCAGGAAAAACCCAAACAGCTTCCAGTGCACTTGGGTCTGGGAGCGGTCCAGGCCTTTGGCCGTCACCTTGAAAGGCCGCCCGAACGGGCGAATCGCAGCACTGATCAGGGTCGCGGTCACCGCCAATGCGCAAACGATCTGCGTCACCTCGGTGAAGATCGGCAGTGAGCGCCGCCCGGTCACCCAGGTGCTGTAACCCCAATAGGCGATCAGCGCCGGCATGCCGAAGGCCAGAAACGCTGCCGGCGTTGCATAGAAACCGGCAATGCCGAAATACCAATACAGCACCGGCGACACCAGCATCATCAGGATGAAAGGCTTGGAGCACCAATGCAGCAGGCCGTGCAGGTAATGCAGGCGATCGTTCAGGCCATAGCCGCGACCGAACAGCGGCCCCTGGCGCAGCAAGGCCACCTGGATCGTCCCCAGGCACCAGCGGCCGCGCTGGTTGATGTACTCGGTCAGGCCCTCGGCAGACAGCCCGATGGACAAACGCTCGTTCAGCCAGCGGGTGATGTAGCCCATCTGCATCAGGCGGTAGGACGTGTAGATGTCCTCACAGACCGACCCCGTGGGAAAACCACCCATGCGCTCGACCAGATCACGCCGCACCACGAACGAAGTGCCCACGCAGAACGCTGCGTTCCAGGCATCCTTGGCAGGCTGGAACACATCGAAGAATACCCGTTGCTCATCCACCCAGCTGTTTGCCGACCCCAGGTTATGCTGGATAGGGTCCGGGTTGTAGTAGAACTGCGGGGTCTGCACCAACCCGACCTCAGGGTCCTGGAACAGCCCCAAGGTCCGCAGCAGAATCGGCCGCTGCGGGGCGAAGTCTGCATCCAGCACCAGTATGTACGGCGCGTTGGTACTGGCTGCCGACTGGCGCAGGCCGTTGTTCAGGTTGCCCGCCTTGGCGTGCAGGTTGTCATCGCGCCGCGTGTAACGCACCCCCATGCTCGCGCAGTAGTCGCGCAGCCAGTCCCGCCGCGTGTCATCCAGCACCCAGAGGGTAAAGTTGGGGTAGTCCATGGCCTGCGCGGCAATGATGGTCTTCTCCAGAACCTCGAGCCCTTCGTTGTAGGTGCAGATGAACACATCGACCGCCGGCGCCTCGGCCCCCATCGCGCGCAAGCGCTGCTCGCCAGCGTCCGCGGCGTGGCGGTGATCGCTGCGCCGGCACATCACCACGATCGAAAACAAGGTATAGGCAATGCCCAACAACTCGAAGAACAGGAAGCCATAAGCCCATACCGTGGCGAACCCCGCGCGGCTGTCAGGCAAGGTGTCGGCGAAGCGCCAGGCCACGTACCTGACCAGCAGTGCCGCGGTCAGCGCGCCGAACAGCAGGCGCGCCAGCCATTGCTCGCGGTGGGCCATGCAACTCAGCAGGACCACGATGGCCAGCGTCCACAGGTTGATTTGCAGCAGTTGTGTCGAGTCCAGTGCTTGCATGTCAGTGGGCCTTGTAATCGCCAGTGAAAGGGTTGACGCCGGTGGCAGCGATCGCCGCCCATGCCGTGGCGCCCAAATGGGGCAGGTGGAAGTACAGGAAATCGTCATGGGTCGAGTCCGGCCCCACGCTCAGCCCCGTGCTGACCTGTGCCTCCGGGGTGGCGTACAGCCAGCCATCGCCAGCCTGTTGCGCCAGCAACAACGGCCACAATGGCTGCGCCAGGGGCGCCAGGCCGCGAAGGCTGGCAACGGCCGCCACCTGCGCCGTGCCTTCGGTCCAGATACCGTCAGGGTCCTGCTTGAAGCCATAGCCCTGAGCGAAACCATGGGCCCGCTCCACGAACGTCAGTGCCTGCAGCCACTGCTGCGGTGCGTCGGCAATGGCAATCAGCGGCCAGATCTGCGCATCCAGGCCCGACTGCTGCGTCTGCGGTGTTCGGCCATCGGGCAAGGTACCGATCAGGAACCGGCCTTGGCCGGCATCCCAGTGGGCCTCGACGAAGCCGCGGGCGATGCGCGCCTGCCGGCCAGCTTCGCTATCGTTGTCCAGCCGCGCCAACGAGGCCCAGGCTGCCGCCAGATCGACGTTATGCTCAGTGGACTTCCAGGTTTGCACCTGCGGGGCAGCGGCGAACCCGTAAATGCCCCCGTTGAAGCCTGCCGGTGGCCCCTTGTCGAAGGTGGTGCGCCGGGCCCAGTCGAGCACCTTTCTGCTCGCCTGCAAATAACGCGCTTCACCGCTGTGCCGATAAGCCTCCAGCAACGCCAGCGCTGCCCACGCCTGATTACCGGTCGCACTGCCCACCTGGTACGCATCCTGGCTCCATGCAGCACGCTCATCGCTCCAGTAGCCCGGCAGCCGCACAGGCGCGGCCTGCAGCGGGCCAGCGGCGTAGGCATTGCGCACCCGGCCATCGCGGTACTCAGGGTCGTGATCGATGGCATAGGCCAAAGCGTCGGCAATTTGTCGGGCAGCTGGCGCATTGCCGCAGGCAAACAAGGCGATGCTGGCCAACGCGTTGTCGTAGGTGAATGCCACGCCTTGCAGCACGCCAGGCACGGCAGGCTGCCCCGGTTGCTGCGGATAGCTGGCCAGCAGCAACGGCCCTTGGCCTTGAGCCGCCACCGCCTGCCCGATGCCTGCGCAGGTCATGTGCTGCAGGCGGGCCCGAGGCTCCAGGGCCATGGCCTGGCTGCCCAGCACCAGCCCGAGCACACCGGCAAAAAGCACCCAGCCGTTCATCGCGATACCGTCGCGGTCACCCAGTTGCCAGGGTTGCAGGTCAACAGGCGTTCATCGGCCGGCAAGTTGTTGTCGAACGTACCTACCACATAGACCGAGTTCTGCTCGGCATAAGGAAACGGCACACTGTAATTGCTGCTTTGTACATCGGTCGGGCTGGACAGTAACTGCACGACTTTGGCTTTCAGCGGTTGCGCGACACCGCGGATAGATACTTGCAGTTCGCTATCCCGGTCGATCCGGCTGGCCATTCGCTCCGGGAATACCGCAATAACATAACTTTGACTGCAATTGGTAGCGCGCAATAGCGTTGCACCCGCCCGTACTTGCGTGCCTTGCGGGGCGATCAACTCTTGCACGGTGCCGGATGCATACGCCACCACATTATAAGCCGCCATCATCTGCACCCGGTTTTGCTCACTTTCTATCAACTGGTCGAGGTGGGAAAGTTCCTCTTCGAGGGTTACCCGGTTGCGCTCCAGATTATCCAGGCTAAGTTTCAGCGTGGTCATCTGCGACTTGAGGTCGAACATGCGCAATTGCTCGGGGTCCAGGTACACCTGGTCCTTGGCCGCATTAAGATCACCATCGTTGATGTGCACCCGCGAGCGAATGGTCTCGGCATCGGCCTGCAACGAGGCCAGTTGCGCCCGGGAACTGGCCACGACGGCCTCGCTCACCGCGCCCTGGCGAAACAGCTCAAGGTTACGTGCCAGTGTTTCCCGGGCATCGGCCAGGCGTGCGCCAGCCGCCCCGCTCTCAGCCTTCAGGGCCTTCTGCGCGTAGCGCTTGCGCACCTCATAGGCATCCTGGTACTGCTGGCTGGTGATCTCCAGTGCGTTGTAGTACTTGCGGTCGTGTTCGGCCTGGCTGGCCATGGCCGCCAATTGCTGCTGCAAGGTGAGCCGGCGTGTCTGCAAGCCCAGCAGCGTTTCCTGTTCCGCCCGGGGGTTCTCGATGGTTGCGATATCCTGGCCCGTGGTGAACGTGGTGCCTGGCTGAATGTTCAAGGTACGCACCACGCCATCGATGGGCGTGGTCAGCAGAATGACCGGTGCATTGAGAATGGCCCGGGTTGCCGATGACGACAATAACGGCATGAACAATGTCGAAAACAGCAACCAGCCCATGAAAGCCAATACACCGTACCCGGCGATCCGGGGCAATAACGAAAGTCGATTAGCATGCACGATGATATCTCCCACACACGCGGCGGATGAAAATCAATAGGCAAGTGCTCGCCCTTGCACTGACCGAGGACAAAACGGCCCGCAAGCGCAGAGGTACAAGTGGGTAAGGCGTAGGTCTTGAAGTTATAAAGCAGAAGAAAAACGCAGCACGTTTTTTATAGTTGGCGTGAGCACGAGAGGGGGCAGGAAATGGCTCACTGAGTTTGAATCTAAGCCCAAAAATTTATGCTGTCAAACTTCCAGCAACGCTCAAATAATGGCGTTCTTTTATTGACGCCGGTGCCACCTGTAGCGCCATCACCTGAAGGCGCTACAGGCAGTGCGAGGCCTCAGTTTTTCTCAGCCCGTTCACGCAGCTGTTTGAGGGTATTGAACGGCGAATCCACCACGAACTTGTTGGCGACCATCGCCGGCACGCTACCACCCGGCTCGGTATGCACCTGGTAGGTCACTTCGGTGGTGTCGCCCTTGGGCACCAGCTTCCAGAACCCTTCGACTTTAGCCACCCGCACGAAGCCCTTCTCTTCCGGCAGGTAGGTCGGCTCTTCTTTCAGGTTGCGGGTGACGCTGCCATCAGCCTCCTTGACAGTGGTGATATGCAGCACCGAATCGCGCGGCGTCACCGGCCATGGCGTATTGAACTGGGTGTAGGTCCAGCTCTGGTTACCTTCATGCTTGAGCAGCTTCTGCGATTTGCATTCGTGGATCCATGCACATGCCCCGGCCGCGTCTTCCTGCAGTGCCTCGACCTTGGCCAGCGGCGCCTTGATCACGGTCACCCCGCGATAGGCCTTGTACTTGGAGCCAGCGACTTCGCTGAGGGACACCTTGATGCCTTCCTCGTCCTTGGCCACTTGCCAGTTCTCGGCCCAGGCCGCCGGCGAAAGCAGAACACCCACGCCACACAGCAGTGCAATACGCTTTAACGATCTCATCATGTTTATCCTTGTTGTCGAAGATCCAGCCTTTCACGCCGCCGTCATCTGCTCCCACCAGCCAAGAATCCTGATCGCTTCGTCACGGTCACTGCCACACACCTCGACATCTGCCTTGAACCCGCCACACACTGCTGGCCGCTCAGGCTTGCCGAACAGGTCGCAGAGGTTGGCCGCCGTCAGGTGCAGGCAGCGCTCGCCAGCTGGCTTGCCATTGGGCATGCGCGGCATGGCAGAGGTGATGGACGGGGCAATGCAGCAGGCACCGCAGCCCTCACGGCAGTTCATGGCGATTCACCAAACTCAGGACTCCCTGAAACAAGTAACGGGACGAACGCCCCTGGATAGTACCCGCCCAAACAGGTGTTTGAAATTGCTGGCACGATGAAAAATGACATGACCCGGCAGTCAGTTTGCCCCTTACTGCCGGAACTCGAAATCGATGGCCGCACCTTCCACTTCACGGCGGCTGTCATTGCGCAATTGCAGCTGCATTTCATTGTTGATCAAGCGGCCATTGAGCTGGAACGGGCTGTCGTCGGCTTCCGGCTTGTCCCGGAACATAGGGGGCAGCAGCGGTTTGCGGCGCTGGATCGGCGAAGGTGTCCCTATGTCTGGCTCAAGGTTGTCGACCAGGTCGGTGGGCAGGCTCAAGTCCAACTTTGCTTTGGGCAAAGGCTTGGCAACTGCCTTGCTTCGCGGTTTTGCTTTCTTGGCAGGGGCTTTGCGGACTACCGGCTTCTGCGCAGGCTTGGCGGCGTTTTTTGTCTGTGCCTGCTGGGCCTGCGCCGGCTGCGCAGCGAAGGCCAGGCCCGCGGCGGCGCAGCACGGGGCCGCAAGGCACAGAATCAGAACAAAACGACGTAATGCATTCATGGCAAATGGACAGACCCGCTGTAAAGGCTCGTATGCTCCCTGTTCCGCGGGCTGCTGGCAACCCTCACAAAAGTGTGAGCGCAGGCTCGCGGCACAGCTGCTGCGCCAGCAAGCCCAAGGTCATGACCGCCCGCTCGGCCTCCTTGTTCCACGGAATACCGCAGTTGAGGCGGATGCAGTGGTTGAATTGTTCCGTGTTACTGAATATCAACCCCGGAGCAATACTGATGCCCTGCTCCAACGCACGCACATGCAGCTCTTGCGTATTCACCCGCCCAGGCAGGCTCACCCAGAGGATGAACCCCCCGGTAGGCCGGGTCATCTGGGTACCTTCGGGGAAGTGCTGCTGCACCGCCAGCTGGTAGGCACTGAGGTTCTTGCGGTACTCCTGGCGGATATAGCGCAGCTGCCGGTCGTAGCCGCCATTTTCCAGGTACGCTGCCACACCCATCTGGGTCACGCTGCAGGCTGAATGGGTGGTGAAAGTTTGCAGGCGCTGTATCTCGTCCTGGTAACGCCCGGCGATCATCCAGCCAACCCTCACCCCGGGAGACAAGGTTTTGGAGAAGCTCGAACAGTAGATCACCCGGTCCAGCCGATCGAAGGCTTTCAGTGCCTTGCTCTTGCCCTGCTCGAACATCAACTCGCCATAGATGTCGTCCTCGATGATCTGGATATCGAAGTCCGACGCCAGGCGCAGCAGTTGCTTTTGCCGCTCTTCCGGCACCGTACCGCCCAGCGGGTTGCTCAGCCGCGCAGTCAACACCAAGGCCTTGATCGACCACTGGTTTGCCGCCAGTTGCAAGGCTTCGAGGCTGATCCCCGTGGACGGGTCGCTGGGGATCTCGATCACTTTCAAACCCAGCAGGTCCGCCAGTTGCAGCAAACCGTAATAGGTCGGCGACTCGGCGGCAATCAGGTCCCCGGGGCGGGTCAGCACCCGTAACGACATCTGCAGGGCATCGACACAGCCGTGGGTCACGATCACCTCTCGCGGGTCGACGATCACACCGGCATCGCGCATGCGAATGGCAATTTGCCGGCGCAGCGGCTCGAACCCTGGGCTGAACATATAGCTGAAGGCGCGCGGGCTGTGGAAGCGTGTCACTTTGGCGATTTGCTGGTGCAGCGCGCGCACTGGCAGATAATCCACATGGGGCACGGCAGCACCGAACGGGAACACACCGTCGCGGCGGGCCTCGGTCAATACCTGCTGGATGATGCTGGCACGTGTGACCAGGCCTGGGCGCTCGACCCTGGCGATATCCGGAGTCGGGGCGGTCAGGGCCGGGGTCTGGTGCACATAGTAGCCGGACTGCGGCCGCGCACGGATCAGGCCCTGGTCTTCGAGGTTGGCGTAGGCCTGCAGCACCGTGGCATGGCTGACGTTGAGCTGCGCGCTCATCTTGCGTACGGAGGGTACCCGCTCGCCTGGCTGGTAGACGCCGCGACGAATGTCATCGGCCAGTTGCTGGGCGATACGCTGGTACAGCAGCAGGTTGGTCATGGCGGGATCTCGACGCGCGGACGGGCTCGTTGTTCTTGTGCGACTCACTGACAGTAGAGGATACCGTAACAGTCAAGAAGTGTACCGGGACAGATGGTTGGACCGCCACTGCATCTTCAGCGCCTGTGAGATCCAGCGCCGCGCGGGCGGCGCGCGATCTGATCGGCGCCGACCGCACCGAGCCGAACACTCACGCTCAACGCGCCGGCGCGAGCCTGCCCTTGTCGTCGGAAAACACAATCTCGACCCGGCGGTTCTGCGCCCTACCCCGCTCCGAGGCATTGGCCTCGATCGGGTACTGGTCGCCGTAGCCTTCGACCTGCAGGCGCTTTTCGTCGACACCAAGGTCCACCAGCATGTCGGCAACGGACTGAGCCCGGTCGTGCGACAGCTTGAGGTTTTCTTCAGGTGTACCCGTGCTGTCGGTATAGCCCTCGATGCGTACCACCCGGTGTGGGTTGAGCTGCAGGAACTGCACCAGCTTGAGCACGGTTCGGCTGGCGGTGTTTTTCAGGTTGGCACTGCCGGTGTCGAACAGCACGTCACCCAAGGTCATTACCAGGCCGCGGTCGGCTTGCTCCGAGGCCAGCGCGGCAATTTGCGCCTCGACCCATTTGCCTTGCTGCTGCACGCTGGCCAGCTTGGCCTCGCGCAAAGCCAGCTGCAAACGCTGGCGCTCCAGGTCCAGCTTGGCCTGGCGCTCCTGGTTCAGCGCCAGCTTGGCATGCTCACCGGCAATCTCGCTGTAACGCTGGCTGAGGTAAGCGTAATGGCGCACATCGGAGCCGGTGCCGATGTAGCTGGACAAGCGCTCGGCGCGCGCCAGCGACTCGCCTGCACGAATCACGTCACGCGGCGCGCTGCGCAGCACGTCGGAATCGTCCTTGACCTTCTGGAAGGCGGCGCTGGCTTGCTCAAGCGCCGCGCTGCTGCGCTGGCTGGCGCAACCCTGCAGGCCTGCCGCCAGGGCCAGCACTGCCAGTACGGCGAAGGGTGCGTGACGGTTCATGGCTGCACCTCCAGCTGCTTGCGCAGGCGCTGCACCCGCGACTGCAACAACTGCAACTGCTCTTCACTCTTCTGGTTCAGCACCTGGGCCTCGGCAAAACGCGCGTCCAGTTCCGCCTGCTCGGCGCGCATGCGCGCATCGCGGTAGTCTTCGGTCAGCATGTTGGTCCTGGCCCGCGCCAGCTTGTCTTCGGCCAGTTTCAGCGATTCGGCCTGGTCGGTTGCACCGACGGCCCTGGCCTGCTCCAGCGCCTGTTCGGAAATACGCATCTGCTCGTTAGGGGCCGGGTCATTGGCGCAGCCCGCCAGGCCAAGCACGGCCAGGGCAAGGATCAGTGGTTGGGTTCTCACGCAATCTTCCTAGTGTTTGGGGGCGTCCGCCGGTACTTGCAGCTGCGCTTTCCAGCGCTCGACATTACGTTGCAGTACCGCTTCGGATGCACCGGAGATCGGCAATTCTGTCAGTTTTTTCGCCAATTGCCCACGCAACCAACTGTCATTGCACGCGGAATTGTGCGACAGCGCCAAGTACAAGCCTGGGCGGTCGACCGGCAAACCCCGCGCAATCAGGTCATTGCTCATGCCCAGGCTCTGGGCCATGGCCATACCGGCATAACGGCCGGCCAGCACGTAATCCACCTGGCCGAGCACCAGTTTCTGGAACGCTTGAGTAAGGTTCTGCGCAGGCACCAGCTTCAGTTGCGCCTTGGCGAACGCAGTAAAGGCCGGCGTCAGGCGCGCCCGCTCGGACAAACTACCCTGGTAGCGGGCCAGGTCGGCCGGGCCATCGATGGTCAGTTGCGCATCGTGCCGCGTCCACACCAGGTACTCGTTCAACTGCAACGGGGGGTGGATATAGTCCAGCGCAGTCAGTTGCTCCACCTGCATCGGCGTGTCGATCAGCAGGTCCATGCGGCCGCTGCGAACCTCTTGCAGTGCCTGTTCGCGACGCCCGGCACTGAGCACCTCCACCTTCACCCCCAGCTCGCCAGCCACCTGACGCAGCAGGTCGACGTTGGCACCGATCAGGTGCTGCGGGTCTTTCGGGTCCTGCCACGAATAGGGCGGCGCATCAGGGCTGCCGGTTGCTACCAGGCGTTCGCACTTGCCTGCCGCCATGGCCGGTGGCGCAACCAAGACCGCCATGCATGCCAGCACCCTGCCTGCTTTACGCAGCACCATTGCTCACTCCTTGTATCGCGATTGACCCGTAACCGGCCATAAAAAAACCCGGCCCTGTAACGGGGCCGGGTTCTTTATAAGTGAAGCAGGCGGATCAGACCAGCTTTTCCAGCTCTGGCACCGCTTCGAACAGGTCCGCGACCAGCCCGTAGTCAGCCACCTGGAAGATCGGCGCTTCTTCGTCCTTGTTGATCGCAACGATCACCTTGGAGTCCTTCATGCCGGCCAGGTGCTGGATCGCACCGGAAATGCCCACGGCGATGTACAGCTGCGGCGCGACGATCTTGCCGGTCTGGCCGACCTGCATGTCGTTGGGCACGAAGCCGGCGTCGACGGCGGCGCGCGAGGCACCCACGGCAGCACCGAGCTTGTCGGCCAGGCTGTACAGGTGGCTGAAGTTGTCACCGTTACCCATGCCACGGCCGCCGGAAACGACGATTTTGGCGGCAGTCAACTCTGGGCGGTCGGACTTGGCCAACTCTTCGCCAACGAATGCCGAGATACCAGCATCGTGCGCGGCACCGACCGCCTCGATGGCAGCCGAACCGCCTTCGGCGGCCACGGCGTCAAAGCCGGTGGTACGCACGGTGATCACCTTGATGGCCGCGCTCGATTGCACGGTGGCAATGGCGTTACCGGCGTAGATCGGGCGCTTGAAGGTGTCGGCGGACTCGACCGAGATGATCTCGGAGATCTGGTCGACGTCCAGCAGCGCAGCAACCCGCGGCAGGACGTTCTTGCCATTGGTGGTGGCCGGGGCCAGCACGTGGCTGTAACCCTTGGCCAGCTCGACGATCAGCGGCGCCACGTTCTCTGGCAGCACGTGGGCATAAGCTGCGTTATCGGCAACCAGGACCTTGGCCACGCCAGCGATCTTGGCAGCGGCTTCGGCAACGCCGCCAATGTTCTGGCCAGCGACCAGTACATGCACATCGCCACCGATCTTGGCGGCAGCGGCAACGGTGTTCAGGGTGGCCGGGGCTACGGCACCGTTTTCGTATTCAGCGACAACCAGGATAGTCATTTAGATTACCTTCGCTTCGTTCTTCAGCTTCTCGACCAGTTCGGCCACCGACTTGACCTTGATACCCGCGCTGCGGGCAGCCGGGGCTTCAACTTTCACGGTTTTGTTGGTGGAGGCGAGGGAAACGCCCAGCGCGTCTGGCGCATGGGTTTCCAGCGGCTTTTTCTTGGCCTTCATGATGTTCGGCAGCGACGCGTAGCGTGGCTCGTTCAGGCGCAGGTCGGTGGTGACGATCGCAGGCAGGTTCAGTGCAACCGTCTGCAGGCCACCGTCGATTTCACGGGTGACATTCAGCTTGTCGCCGGCCACTTCCACCTTGGAGGCGAAGGTGCCCTGGGCGTAGCCGGTCAGCGCAGCCAGCATCTGGCCGGTCTGGTTGTTGTCGCTGTCGATGGCTTGTTTGCCGAGGATGATCAGCTGTGGCTGCTCCTTGTCGACAACCGCCTTGAGCGCCTTGGCCACGGCCAGGGAGTTCAGTTCATCAGCGGCTTCGACCAGGATGGCGCGGTCGGCGCCAAGGGCCAGGGCGGTGCGCAGTTGTTCCTGGGCAGTGGTCGGGCCGACCGAAACGACCACGATCTCGCTGGCAACGCCCTTCTCTTTCAGGCGTACGGCTTCTTCCACGGCGATTTCGCAGAAGGGGTTCATGGACATCTTGACGTTAGCAAGGTCGACGCCGGAGTTGTCCGCTTTGACGCGAACCTTGACGTTGTAGTCGACCACTCGTTTGACAGCTACAAGAACCTTCATGGATTCCTCGTTACTCTCCGGTGAATAGATAGTCGCCTGGGGCAAAGCCCTGCGATGCGCGTGGGTACAAGGGCACCTCTAAAAACGTACCGGGAAGCGGCATCTTCACAGTGACCGAACAGTCTTGTTCGGACCATTGCGACAAATACTCACGGGTCATTTCCTGTCGTGGCGTGTAAACTCCACTACAAACCGGCCTAAGCCCGCAAAACCCTGCTCCACACCTGGTCTTTAGAGGTGTACCTGCGCCCGGCTGCAAGCCTACGGCGAACGTAAAACCGCTCGTATCTTGACCGTAACACCCAATCCGGTCAATACGGCAAATCGGTCACCCTCCAGCCGCACGCCTGTGATTTTACTGGCCTGCGGCAAATTCAAACAAACGTTTGTATTGGACCCGCCAAGTGGTGTAGATATAATGCGCGGCCAAGACAAAACGGTGTAGTCCGTCAGTTGCGCAGCTACAGTTTCGCTCCCGTGACGAGCCACTGCGCGCATGCACCCATAAGACCCAGCAACAGCACGAGCCTTGATGAGTAGGAGAGAACCTGTGGAACGCGAATACATGGAATTCGACGTGGTCATCGTCGGCGCCGGCCCGGCGGGCCTGTCCGCCGCCTGCCGCCTGAAGCAGAAGGCCGCCGAAACCGGTAGCGAAATCAGCGTCTGCGTGGTGGAAAAAGGCTCCGAAGTCGGTGCTCACATCCTCTCCGGTGCGGTGTTCGAGCCCCGCGCGCTGAACGAGCTGTTCCCCGACTGGAAGGCACTGGGCGCGCCACTGAACACCGAAGTGAAGCGCGACGATATCTACGTGCTCAAAGACGCCGGCAGCTCGACCAAAGTGCCCGACCTGTTCGTGCCCAAAACCATGCACAACCAGGGCAACTACATCATTTCGCTGGGCAACCTGTGCCGCTGGCTGGCCCAGCAGGCCGAGAACCTGGGCGTGGAAATCTACCCCGGCTTCGCCGCCCAGGAAGCCCTGTTCGATGAAAACGGCGTGGTCCGCGGCATTGTCACCGGCGACCTGGGTGTCGACCGCGAAGGCAAGCCAAAGGACGGCCTGTATACCCCCGGCATGGAACTGCGCGCCAAGTACACCCTGTTCGCCGAAGGCTGCCGTGGCCATATCGGCAAGCAGCTGATCAAGCGCTTCAACCTCGACAGCGAAGCCGACGTGCAGCACTACGGCATCGGCCTGAAGGAAATCTGGGAAATCGACCCGGCCAAGCACGAGCAAGGCCTGGTGGTGCATACCGCTGGCTGGCCGCTGGACGTGATGGCCAAGGACAACACCGGTGGCTCGTTCCTTTACCACCTGGAAAACAACCAGGTGGTGGTCGGCCTGATCGTCGACCTGTCCTATGCCAACCCGTACCTGTCGCCCTTCGACGAATTCCAGCGCCTGAAGCACCACCCGGTGATGAGCCAATACCTCGAAGGTGGCAAGCGTATCAGCTACGGCGCCCGCGCCATCTGCAAGGGCGGCCTGAACTCGCTGCCGAAGATGGTCTTCAACGGCGGCGCGCTGATCGGTTGCGACCTCGGCACCCTGAACTTCTCGAAGATCAAGGGCAGCCATACCGCGATGAAGTCCGGCATGCTGGCCGCCGAAGCGGTGGCTGACGCCCTGGCTGCCGGGCGTGAAGGTGGCGACCTGCTCGACGGCTACGTCAGCGCGTTCAAGGCCAGCTGGCTGTACGAAGAGCTGTTCGCCAGCCGCAACTTCGGCCCGGCACTGCACAAGTTCGGCCCGCTGCTGGGGGGGGCTTTCAACTATGTCGACCAGAACTGGTTTGGCGGCAAGCTGCCGTTTACCCTGCACGACACCAAGCCGGACTACGCCTGCCTGAAGCTGGCGGCCGACTCGCAGAAAATCGACTACCCGAAACCGGACGGCAAGCTCAGCTTCGACAAGCTCAGCTCGGTATTCCTCTCCAGCACCAACCATGAAGAGGAACAACCCTGCCACCTGAAGCTGACCGACCCGAGCATCCCGATCGCCAGCAACCTGCCGCTGTACGATGAGCCCGCCCAGCGTTACTGCCCGGCCGGCGTGTACGAAGTGGTCACCCAGGAAGACGGCAACAAGCGGTTCCAGATCAACGCGCAGAACTGCGTGCACTGCAAGACCTGCGACATCAAGGACCCGGCCCAGAACATCACCTGGGTCACCCCTGAAGGCGCTGGCGGGCCGAACTACCCGAACATGTAAGCCCGCCCCTGCAGCAAGAAAAAGCCCCCTGGCCTCGCGGCCCGGGGGCTTTTTTCGTTCATTTGTCGACGCACATGATCGGCATCGGCTCCGCCGCGAACGCGGAAGGTTGCCGGCGGCCAAAGTAGCGGGCAGTGAGCAGCCCCACCGCGCCCATGACCAGACAGAAGCCAACGCACACCCATGGGCTCCACGGCATCAAGGCTATCAACGCCAGGGGCGTAGTGCTGGCCCACAAGGCGTAGGCCACGTTGTAGGTGAAGGAAATACCCGATACCCGGATCTGTGCCGGAAACAGCCCGACCATGACCGACGGCACCACACCCACCACCCCACAGCAGAGCCCGGCCAACGCGTAAGCCAGCCACGTCATGCCCCACTGCCCCACCAGGCTCGCATACAACGCAGCGATGCCCAGCGGCAGCAGCGCGCTGTAGATCATCAACGCCCGCCAGGCGCCCAGGCGGTCGACCAGCAGGCCGGCAAGCACACAACCGATGTTGAGAAAGACGATGCCTACGCTGCTCAGCGCGAACGTGTGCGCGGCAGACATGCCGAAGCGCTGCTGCATGACCGTCGGCGTAATCACCACCAGCACCACCACCGCCGAGGTCAGCACGCAGGTCAGGAGCGCAGCCGGAATCAACGCCCCACGATGCGCGCCCAGCACCTGGCGCAACGGGAATTTCACCGGCTGCTCCTTGCGCTCGCGCAGGGCCAGAAATACCGGCGTTTCACTCAGCCAACGGCGCAACCACACCCCGATCACGCCAAACACGCCCCCGAGCAGGAACGGGTAACGCCAGGCGTAATCGAGAATTTCCTCGGCGCTGAAAGCCTGGGCCAACAGCGTCGCGGTCAGTGCCCCCAGCAAATAGCCAAAGGTCAACCCGGCCTGCAGGAAACCCAGGGCATACCCCCGCCGCCCCGGCGGTGCGTGTTCGGCAACGAATGTCCAGGCACTGGGTACCTCGCCGCCGACCGCAGCCCCCTGCAATATGCGCAACGCCAGCAAGATCAGCGGCGCGGCGTAACCAATCTCGGCATAGGTCGGCATTACCCCGATCAGCAGGCACGGCAGCGCCATCATCAAAATGCTCAGGCTGAACACCCGCTTGCGGCCCAGGTGGTCGGCGAAGTGAGCCATGACGATGCCGCCCAGCGGCCGCGCCAGGTAACCGGTGACGAAAATCCCGAAGCTTTGCAGCAGGCGCAACCACTCCGGCATTTCCGGCGGGAAGAACAGCTGGCTGAGGGTCAGCGCGAAGAACACGAAAATGATGAAATCGTAGATTTCCAGCGCGCCGCCCAGCGCCGCCAGGCCCAGGGTCCGGTGATCGCCGCGGCTGAACCGGGGCGGGCGAGCGGTATCGATGGCAGTCATGGCAGGGTCCGCAAGATCGGCAAAGCGCAAGAGGATAGCAAATACCCGCCGGCCGCCCCTAACGGCTGAACACCGTTTGGCCGAAGTTGCGGTGCCTGCGGGTATGTGCGGTGTTGCCCGACAGGCCCGGCGGCAGTGCCAGGGTGCCGATCAGCAGTGGGCTGTCGATGAGCGCCATGAAGGTCTGCAAGGCCTCGTTGTCCGGCACCTGGGGCAGGCTCACGTTGACCGCCTGGCGTTCGCTCGGCGGCACGCTGGGGACCTTGAGGTGCGGGGTGTGGTACAGCAGGGCATGCTGGATCTGCGTGCTGACCCCACAGAAACGCGCCAGGTCGACGCCGACATGGCTGGCCAGTTCGATATTGCCCAGCAGCAGGTTGAACGGCTGCAACGCACTCTGCACCAGACGCTGCAGCTCTTCAAAGCTCTCCACCGGGGCGATCCGGTAATAGCCCAGGCCATTAAGCAGCCGTTCCAACTGCAGGCGCTGGTACGGGTGCTCGTCGGCGATCAGGATGCGCAGCGACTTGTTGATCATGTTGTGGCCCGGGCAAGGGTAGAGATATAGGGCACGCTCCCTGACCATACTGCGCCAGCAACAGGCGTCCACCAGGGCTGCTCTTGGAGGGGTCTTTCTAGATAGTTGTCGGGAACCGGCGAGAAATCAAGTGGCCAGCTCGCAGAATTTTCACGCGCAAAGCGCAATCGTTCCCAACAACTTGGTGGTAAGGCAGCACCCAGGTTAAATCCGGCGACTTCGCATTCGTCTTTGGGTGAACCCTTGGACGCCGGTATTCAAGGCCGGCGTCGTCCGTACCTCGATGGAGATAGCCCATGTTTCGCACTGCCGTAGCCCTGGCTGCACTGACGCTGTCAGGCTTTGTTTTCGCCGACGAGCAATGCTCGGTGACCATCCAAGGCACCGACCAGATGACCTACGACCTCAAGACCATCCACGTGCCGGCCAGCTGCAAACAGTTCACCGTTACCCTGAAGCACCCCGGCAACCTGCCCAGGAACGTAATGGGGCACAACTGGGTGCTGACCCGCAAAGATGACCTCAAGGGCGTGGCCGACGACGGTGCCAAGGCCGGTGAGGGCCATGACTACATCCAGCCGGGTGATGCCCGGGTGCTGGCGCACACCAAGCTGATCGGCGGCAACGAGCAAGCGTCCGTCACGCTGGATACCAAGGCACTGAAACCGGGTGACAACTATGTGTACTTCTGCTCCTATCCCTTCCACGCCACGGTCATGAAGGGCACCCTGACCTTTGGCGGCTGAACCCCGTTGACCAGGCCGGAGCAGCACCGTAGCGGGCTGCGCCCGGCCCCTTGGCCCCGCCCCGCGCAGGGTCCTAAATTTCGCCCCACCACCCTCGTCTAACCGGCAGCCTTCCCTCACTGGCCGGACTTTCGCATGAGTTACTTTCGCAAGAGTTACCTTCGCCTGACCCGCCGCGCTGCAATCGTCATGCTCTGCCTCATTCCCCTGGCTGCAGCGGCGGCCTGGCAGCTGCTGCCCAATGACGCCGAGCAGCGCCCCTTCGTGCGCGTCGCGCGCGGCAACATCGAATCCAGCGTCACCGCCTTGGGCACCCTGCAGCCTCGCCAGTATGTGGACGTCGGCGCCCAGGCCTCCGGGCAGATCCGCACCCTGCACGTGGAAGTGGGCGACACGGTCAAACAGGGCCAACTGCTGGTCGAAATCGACCCCTCCACCCAGCAGGCGCAACTGGACGCCGAGCGCTACGCCATCCAGACCCTCGAAGCCCAGGTCAAGGAACAGCAGGCCGAACACCTGTTGGCCAGGCAGCAACTGCAACGCCAGCAGCGCATGGCCGCCGATGGCGCCACTCGCGACGAAGACGTGCAAACCGCCCAGGCCAAGGTGCTGACCACCCAGGCGCGCATCCACAGGTACCAGGCGCAGATCCTCCAGGCCCGGGCCAGCCTGCGCAGCGCCGAGGCTCAACTGGGCTACACGCGCATCTTCGCCCCCATGAGCGGCACCGTGGTGGCGGTCGACGCCCGTGCAGGCCAGACGCTCAACGCCCAGCAGCGCACGCCGTTGATCCTGCGCATCGCACGGCTGTCGCCGATGACCGTCTGGGCCGAGGTGTCGGAAGCCGACATCGGCCAGGTCAAGCCAGGTATGCAAGCCTACTTCACCACCCTCAGTGGCGGGGGGGGGGGGGCGGGG
>NZ_AEWE02000069.1:30755-32936 GCF_000190455.2 Pseudomonas sp. TJI-51 | reverse complement strand
TCGCGATGCGCCGCGCGGGCGGCGCTCGCTCTAACAGGCGCTGCATACCTTGTGGCAAACACCTGTCAGCCCTGATGCGATCCCTGTGGGAGCTGGCTTGCCGGCGATAGGGCCCAAACAGGCAATAAAAAACCCGAAGCCAGTCCCCCGGCTTCGGGTTTCTCTATTTCCTGCAGACCCTTACTTGGCTACGGTTCCAGCAACCCCACCGGTATTCAGCCGCCGACGTGGCTTGACCATGTACACCACGAACATCGCAAACAGCCAGATCGGGATCGCGTACACCGACACCTGAATGCCTGGAATCATCAGCATGATGCCGAGAATCAGCACCACGAAGGCCAGCACCACATAGTTGCCATAGGGGTACCACAGCGCCTTGAACAGCGGCTTCTGGCCGGTGCGGTCAAGGTGCTGGCGGAATTTCAGGTGCGAATAACTGATCATCGCCCAGTTGATCACCAGGGTAGCCACCACCAGCGACATCAGCAGTTCCAGGGCATTTTGCGGCATCAGGTAGTTGAGCAGCACGGCCACGAAGGTCACCGCTGCCGACACCAGAATCGAGCGCACCGGCACGCCGCGTTTGTCGACCTTGGCCAGCGCTGCCGGGGCATCGCCCTGCTCCGCCATGCCCAGCAGCATGCGGGCATTGCAGTAGGTGCCGCTGTTGTACACCGACAGCGCGGCCGTCAGCACCACGAAATTCAGCAGGTTGGCGGCCACGTCACTGCCCAGCAGCGAGAACACCTGCACGAATGGGCTGCTGCCATAACTGCCGCCCGAGGCGTCGATGCTGGCCACCAGGTTGTCCCACGGGGTCAGCGACAGCAGCACCACCAACGCACCCACGTAGAAGATCAGGATACGGTAGATGACCTGGTTGATCGCCTTGGGGATCACGGTCTTGGGCTTGTCGGCCTCGGCAGCGGTGAACCCGAGCATTTCCAGGCCACCGAAAGAGAACATGATGAAGGCCAGGGCCATGACCAGGCCGCTGACGCCATTGGGGAAGAACCCGCCGTGCGACCACAGGTTGGCGACGGTGGCCTCCGGGCCGCCGCTGCCGCTGGTCAGCAGGTAGGCACCCAGGCCGATCATGCTGACGATGGCGACCACCTTGATGATGGCGAACCAGAATTCGGCTTCACCGAAGAACTTCACGTTCATCAGGTTGATGGCGTTGATCAGCACGAAGAAGGCGGCTGCGGTAACCCAGGTCGGGATTTCCGGCCACCAGTAGTGGACATACTTGCCAACCGCCGACAGCTCCGACATGCCCACCAGGATGTACAGCACCCAGCAGTTCCAGCCAGACAGGAAACCGGCGAAGCCGCCCCAGTAGGTGTGGGCAAAATGGCTGAATGAGCCGGCCACCGGCTCCTCGACGATCATCTCGCCAAGCTGGCGCATGATCATGAAGGCGATGAAGCCGCAGATGGCGTAACCGAGGATCATCGACGGGCCGGCGGATTTCATCACGCCTGCCGAGCCGAGGAACAGGCCGGTACCAATTGCGCCGCCAAGGGCGATCAACTGGATGTGACGGTTCTTCAGGCCCCGCTTGAGCTCGCCTGAATGCATGTTTTGTCCACTCATGAACGAAGTCACCTGCATTGTTTTTATCTGTGACGGAATCGGACCCACCGCGCTCGTGGCGCAGCGGAATGGGCAAGGTGGTTACCTTGGGTTTCTCGACCTCAGGTGCCGCCGGGGCGGGTCAACCAGGCGTGATCAAGAGTGCGCGGTACGCAAGGGGGTCACAGGTAAAACGCGGCGCACTGTATACCCCTGCAAACGCGCAGGCGTCAACGCGTTGCATCCTTTCCTCGGGAAAAAACGCAGCGATCCTGTGGTATGGGCCTTCAAAGGCGGAGTGATCGGCGTACATGGCGCCTCCATTTGTTGTTTTGTCAGCCAGGCGCTGTGAACCGGCTGTTGCACACGGCAATAGCGGCTATAACACCGTGGGCAAGGGGGTTTGGGCAAGGGTGGTGGGGATTGGCGCGGGGGGCTTGCAGCGTTGGCAGCGGCAAGTTTTTTTGACAGGCCGGGGCGTATTCCGAAACACGAACGGAAATCGGCTGACTTTGTACACATTTCTTTACAGGGTGGTTCGCGGACTTGCCAGTCGTCCGAAAAATTCTTTTGCTTCAGTGCCTTGGGGCTGCTTTGCAGCCC
>NZ_AEWE02000069.1:29469-30694 GCF_000190455.2 Pseudomonas sp. TJI-51 | reverse complement strand
GCGGCCCCAAATTACTTAATTGGGCCAATCAGCCACGCGGTTTGCCGCGGCCACGGCCGGCAGGCTTGTCACCTTCAGGCTTGGCTGGGCGCTTGCGCATTTCGCTTGGGCGCTCGGCCACGGCGCTGCCGCGGTTGCCTTTGCGTGGCGCTTCTTCACGCGGCTGGCGTGCCGGGCGCTCACCAGCGGCAGCACCTTCGTGGGCCGGGCGCAGGTTGCGCACGCGCTCGCCACGGCCCAGCGGGCGGGACGATTTACGCTGCAGGCGCTCCATCTTGTCCTTGGCCTTGAGGTTCAAGGCAGGCAGCGCAACCGGCTGCAAGCCGACTTCAGCGGCCAGGATGTCGATTTCGCCCTGGGACATTTCCCGCCAGCGGCCCATCGGCAGGTCGGAGTTGAGGAACACCGGGCCGAAGCGCACGCGCTTCAGGCGGCTGACCACCATGCCCTGGGATTCCCACAGGCGACGCACCTCGCGGTTACGGCCTTCCATCACCACGCAGTGGTACCAGTGGTTGAAACCTTCGCCACCGGGTGCCTTCTGGATGTCGGTGAACTTGGCCGGGCCGTCTTCGAGCATTACACCGGCTTTCAGGCGCTCGATCATCTCGTCATCGACTTCACCACGCACACGCACCGCGTACTCGCGGTCCATCTCGTAGGACGGGTGCATCAGGCGGTTGGCCAGTTCACCGTCGGTGGTGAATAGCAGCAGGCCGGTGGTGTTGATGTCGAGTCGGCCAATGTTGATCCAACGGCCTTCTTTTGGCCGCGGCAGGCGATCGAACACGGTCGGGCGGCCTTCCGGGTCGTCACGGGTGCAGATCTCGCCATCGGGTTTGTTGTACATGATCACCCGGCGGGTGGCCTCGGCGGCCTCCTCGCGCTTGATCAGCTTGCCGTCAACGGCAATGGCATCGTGCAGGTCGACGCGTTGGCCGAGGGTAGCCGCGACGCCGTTGACCTTGATCCGGCCCTGGCTGATCCAGGCCTCGACGTCACGGCGCGAGCCCACGCCGATGCGGGCCAGCACTTTCTGCAGTTTTTCGCCGGACGGCGGGGTAATTGCGGTGTCTTGCAGGTCTTGCTCACTCATCTGGGCACCTCCCGGTGTAGGAATGACAAAGGGTTTCTGGCGACGAATGCGCCAAAAGGCCGCGCATCATACGCGGTTCGGCGGGGGAACGCACTGCAGGTTAGAAGGTTTTGCGGGGGCAGCGAGAGG
>NZ_AEWE02000069.1:25975-29445 GCF_000190455.2 Pseudomonas sp. TJI-51 | reverse complement strand
GCTTGCCGGGCGGGGCCGCTACAGGCAACCGCACGATCAGGGCTGCAGCTTGCCCTCTTCTTCCACCGCGGCCTCAGGTGCTTGCCCACGCAAATCGTCAAAGTCGGTCTTCAGCCCTTCTTCCATGGCATCCAGCTCCACCAGCAAGCTGCGGAAGCTGGTTTCCTCCTTCGGCTCGTCAACCGCGTCCTGCTCGCCCAGGCTGGCATCGGCCAGGGCCTGCAGGTGGGCCGGCACCGGTGCATCATCCGGGTCGAGCAGCGGCTCAGGCTGCAGCTCGCGCAACTCGGCCAACGCCGGCAACTGCTCCAGGCTCTTAAGGTTGAAGTGGTCCAGGAACGCCTTGGTGGTGGCGAACATCGCCGGCCGGCCGGGCACCTCGCGGTAGCCCACCACGCGTATCCACTCGCGCTCCATCAGGGTCTTGATGATATTGCTGTTCACCGCCACCCCGCGCACATCCTCGATCTCGCCACGGGTGATCGGCTGGCGATAGGCGATCAACGCCAGGGTTTCCAGCAAGGCACGCGAATAGCGCTGCGGGCGCTCTTCCCACAAGCGGCCGACCCAAGGGGCGTAGGCTTCGCGAATTTGCAGGCGGTAGCCGCTGGCCACCTCCGTGAGCTCGAAAGCGCGGCCGTTGCACGATTTGCCCAGCACCTCCAGCGCCTGCCTGAAAACCTTGGGTTCGGGGCGCTCGGCTTCCTCGAACAACTCGAACAGACGCTCCAGTGATTGCGGTTTGCCCGACGCCAGCAGGAAGGCTTCGATCAGCGACGCCAGGTCGCGAGGTTCATTCAGGTTCATCGGGTTCTTCAACAAGCGCCGGGCGAAGCCGCACGTGGATGGCGGCGAAGGGTTCATTCTGCACCAGTTCGATCAGCGCTTCCTTCACCAGTTCGAGAATCGCCATGAAGGTGACCACTACCCCCAGCTTGCCCTCGTCGTGCCCGAACAGCTCGACGAACGGCACGAAAGCACCGCCCTTGAGGCGCTCCAGCACCTGGCTCATGCGCTCGCGGGTGGACAGCGTTTCACGGCTGATCTGGTGGCTCTCGAACAGGTCGTTGCGCCGCATCACCTCGGCCATGGACACCAGCAGCTCTTCCAGGCTGACCTGCGGCAACAGCTTGCGCACCTTGGCCTGCGGTGCCTCCAGGCGCGGCACCCGCACCTCACGGCCAACCCGTGGCAAGGCATCGATGCCTTCGGCTGCGGCCTTGAAGCGCTCGTATTCCTGCAGCCGGCGGATCAACTCGGCGCGCGGGTCACCCTCCTCTTCCTCGGCCTCGGCTGAGCGCGGCAGCAGCATGCGCGACTTGATCTCGGCAAGCATGGCCGCCATTACCAGGTATTCGGCGGCCAGTTCCAGGCGCACGCTTTTCATCAGCTCCACATAGCCCATGTACTGGCGGGTGATTTCAGCCACGGGAATGTCGAGGATGTCGATGTTCTGCTTGCGGATCAGGTACAGCAACAGATCCAGCGGCCCTTCGAAGGCTTCCAGGATGACTTCCAAGGCGTCTGGCGGGATGTACAGGTCCAGCGGCATCTCGGTCAGGGCTTCGCCGTAGACCAAGGCCAGTTGCAACTGCCGCGGCTCGTCGACCTGCGTGGCCGGCGCCTCGGGCGCTTGCAGCTGGCTCACGCGTTGGCCATGAACGGCGCAGGGTCGCCGCAGCCTTCTCGAATCAGCTCAGGTTCGTCGCCGGAAAGGTCGATGATGGTCGACGCCTTGAGGTCACCGTAGCCGCCATCGATCACCAGGTCGACATGGTGCTCCAGGCGCTCACGAATTTCGTAAGGGTCGGTCATCGGCTCGTTATCGCCAGGCAGGATCAGGCTCACGCTCATCAGCGGCTCGCCCAGCTCAGCCAGCAACGCCAGGGTAATGGCGTGGTCTGGTACCCGCAGGCCGATGGTGCGGCGTTTTTCGTGCAGCAGCAGGCGGGGCACTTCGCGGGTGCCGTTGAGGATGAAGGTGTACGGCCCAGGCACGTGCGCCTTGAGCAGGCGGAAGGTGCCGGTATCGACCTTGGCATACAACCCCAGCTGCGACATGTCGCAGCACATCAGGGTGAAGTTGTGGGTCTTGTCCAGGCCACGCAGGCGCCGGACGCGCTCGATGGCCGCCTTGTCGCCGATCTGGCAACCCAACGCATAGGCCGAATCGGTGGGGTACACCACCACGCCCCCCTTGCGGATGATCTCTACCGCCTGGCGGATCAGCCGCGGCTGGGGGTTCTCCGGATGAATCTGGAAAAATTGGCTCACGTAGTCGTCCTGTTCATACCGTAATAGGCTGTTCATGGCTGAATCGGCGCCACAAAGGCGGCAGGTCCTCGGGCAAAGGCCGGTAGGCACCGATCTCGCCCCAGGTGCCGGGGCCGTGGAAGTCACTGCCAGCGCTTGCCAGCAGGCCGAACTCACGGGTAAGGATGGACAGGGTGCCCACCTGCTCGGCAGGCATCATCCCGTTGACCACTTCAAGCGCCTGCCCACCTGCCTGAATATAGTCGGCAATCAGCCGCCTGCGCTTGCTGCGGGTCAGGTCGTAGTGCATGGGATGCGCCAGGCTCACCCAGGCTTTGGACTGGCGCAGCGTGGCAACGGTTTCATCAAGGGTGGGCCAATGCTGCTTGACGTCGCCCAGCTTGCCCGCCCCCAGCCACTTGCGAAACGCCTCGCCGCGGTCCTTGACGTGCCCGGCACGCACCAGGTATTCGGCAAAGTGCGGGCGCGCCGGTGCGTTGCCGCTGTCGCCCAGCTCGTGCTGCACGGCGCGGGCGCCGTCGAGGGTGCCTGGCATGCCCTTGGCGGCCAACCGCTTGTCGATTTCTTCGGCGCGCAGCCAGCGGCCGCGGTGCAACGCTTCGATCGCCGCCAGCAATGGCGGCGCATCAAGCGGGAAGTCGTAGCCCAGCACGTGAATGGTGGCGCCCCCCCAAGTGCACGAAAGCTCGACCCCGCTGACCCAGCGCATGCCCCGCTCAACGCAGGCCAGGCGCGCTTCGGGCAGGCCTTCGAGGGTGTCATGGTCGGTCAGGGCCAGCGTTTGCACCCCGTGCTCATGGGCCCGGGCGACCAGCGCCGTGGGCGACAGGGCGCCGTCGGAGGCCGTGCTGTGACAGTGCAGATCAACATTCATGGAGGAGCGCTTTCGCTGGAATCGATGTTTGTTATTATGCCGTCACATCCCGATTCTGGCTGCCATTGTGAAACAATTCATCGATTTCATCCCGCTGTTGCTGTTCTTCATCGTGTACAAGCTGGACCCACGCCCGCTTGAAGTCGCTGGCCACAGCTTCGAATTCGGCGGTATCTACAGCGCCACGGCCATGCTAATCGTCAGCTCGCTGGTGGTGTACGGCGCGCTGTTCCTGCGCCAGCGCAAGCTGGAAAAGGGCCAGTGGCTGACCCTGGTGGCCTGCCTGGTGTTCGGCGGCCTGACCCTGACCTTCCACAGCGAA
>NZ_AEWE02000069.1:25298-25949 GCF_000190455.2 Pseudomonas sp. TJI-51 | reverse complement strand
GGTCAACTGGCTGTTCGCCCTGGGCTTTGCCGGCAGCCACTTCATCGGTGACCGGGTGCTGATCAAACGCATCATGGGCCACGCCCTCACCCTCCCGGATGCCATCTGGACGCGCTTGAACCTGGCCTGGATCGCGTTCTTCCTGTTCTGTGGTGCGGCCAACCTGTTCGTCGCCTTCACCTTCCAGGACTTCTGGGTGGACTTCAAGGTGTTCGGCAGCCTGGGCATGACCGTGATCTTCCTGGTGGCGCAAGGCGTGTACCTGTCGCGCCACCTGCACGACGACCCTTCTACCTCCAAACCCAAGGATTGACATGCTCTACGCCATCATTGCCAGCGACGTCGCGAACTCCCTGGAAAAACGCCTGGCTGCCCGCCCGGCGCACATCGAACGCCTGCAGCAGCTCAAGGCCGAAGGCCGCGTGGTGCTGGCCGGCCCACACCCGGCCATCGACAGCAACGACCCGGGCGACGCCGGCTTCAGCGGCAGCCTGATCGTCGCCGAATTTGCCTCGCTGGCCGAAGCCCAGGCCTGGGCCGATGCCGACCCGTACATTGCCGCAGGCGTGTACGACAAGGTCGTGGTCAAGCCGTTCAAGCAAGTATTGCCGTGATCCGAGACCGCATCGCTTTCTTCGCGGGCTTGCCCGC
>NZ_AEWE02000069.1:0-25240 GCF_000190455.2 Pseudomonas sp. TJI-51 | reverse complement strand
CCGCGAAGCAGGCGATGCGGGATCAGCAGTTATACGGTTGCCATCAGTCTGCGGTATCTTTGCCACTGGCGGGCCGCAGAGCCGCCGTCAATGGTGGAATCGAGTGAGTCATGAGCGAGCTGTTACTGATTGATGATGACCAGGAACTGTGCGAGCTGCTGTGCAGCTGGCTGACCCAGGAAGGGTTTTCCGTACGTGCCTGCCACGATGGCCAGAGTGCACGCCAGGCCTTGGCCGAGCATGCACCTGCGGCCGTAGTGCTGGATGTCATGTTGCCCGACGGCAGCGGCCTGGAGTTGCTCAAACAACTGCGCAGCGAGCACGCCGAACTGCCGGTGCTGATGCTGTCGGCCCGTGGTGAGCCGCTTGACCGTATTCTTGGCCTGGAACTGGGTGCCGACGATTACCTGGCCAAACCGTGCGACCCACGCGAGCTTACCGCGCGCCTGCGTGCCGTACTGCGCCGCAGCCACCCCGTTGCCGCCACCAGCCAGCTGGAGCTGGGCGACCTGGTCTACAGCCCGGCCCGCGGCGTGGCCAGCATCGATGGCCGGGAAATGACCCTGACCTTGTCCGAAAGCCGCATACTCGAAGCGCTGCTGCGTCAGCCTGGCGAGCCGCTGGACAAACAGGAGCTGGCGCAGATCGGCCTGGGCCGCAAGCTCACCCTCTACGACCGCAGCCTGGACATGCACGTCAGCAACCTGCGCAAGAAGATCGGCCCGCATGCCGATGGCCGGCCACGCATCGTCGCCCTGCGCAGCCGCGGCTATTACTACTGCCTGTGAGCAGCTGCGAGCTGCAAGCTGCAAGAAAGAGCAGAATCGCGATCGGCTTCACTTGTAGCTTTAAGCTTGTAGCTTGTAGCTTGCCGCTTGCAGCTGTTCTTTACCCAGCCTTTACCATCCACTGACTGCGCTTGACGATGATCTCCCTAGACTGTGCTCATCCGGTAACCACCGGCCTATGAAAGGAGAGACACCATGCGCAAGACCCTTATCGCCCTGATGTTCGCCGCCGCCCTGCCAACCGTAGCCATGGCCATGCCTGACGGCGGCCCACGTCACGACGGCCCGCATCACCGCGGTGAAGCGGCCTTCCAGCAACTGGACCTGAGCCGTGACCAGCGCCAGCAGATCGGCAAGCTGATGGGCGAGCAAATGCAGCAGCGCCGTGACATTACCGAGCGTTACCTGGCCAAACTGCCGGCTGCCGACCAGAAAGCCATGAAGGACGAACTGCAAGCCAGCCGCGCCAAGACCGACACCGCCGTGCGCAACCTGCTCAAGCCAGACCAGCAGAAGAAGTTCGACGAACTGCAAAAGGAACGCGCTGCCAAGAAAGCCGAGTGGCAGGAGTTCCAGGCCTGGAAAGCTGAAAAAGCCAAAAAGGCCCAGTAAGCTGTCAGCCCGATGCCCGGCTCGCCCCAGCGCGAGCCGGGCTTTTTCTGTTTTAGGAGGTGCTCTTGCGTTCACTGTTCTGGCGCATCCTGGCCAGCTTCTGGTTGGCCATCACCCTGGTTGCAGGCCTGTCGATCTTGCTTGGGCACATGCTCAACCAGGACGCCTGGATCCTCAGCCGCCACCCCGGCCTGAACACGCTGGCCAGCCAGTGGGCCAGGCACTACGAGCAGGAGGGCGTGAGTGCAGCGCAGCAGTTCCTGGAACAGCGCAAGGACCGCTACAAGATCGACGTACAGGTGCTCGATGACAGTGGTGACGCGGTGGTGCCCGGCACGTTCCCGCGCCGGGCAGCAGCCTTCGAGGCACGCCAGCACAACGACCAGCGCCGCTTGCCATGGCGCCGGCTGACCGAGGAATACACCAGCCCCGACACCGGCCAGACCTACCTGCTGATCTACCGCATCCCCCACCCGGCGCTGGATGAGTGGCACCGGGACAGCCTGATGTGGCCACTCAGCGCACTGGGCATCGCCCTGGTGGTATTGACCCTGTTCAGCCTGCTGGTCACGCTGTCCATCACGCGCCCGTTGAGCCGCCTGCGCAGCGCTGTGCACGACCTGGGCCAGAGCACCTATCAGCAGAACAGCCTGGCGCGCCTGGCAGCCCGGCGTGATGAATTCGGCGTGCTGGCCAACGACTTCAACAAAATGGGCGCGCGCCTGCAAAGCACCCTCGCCAGCCAGCGCCAATTGCTGCGCGACGTGTCCCACGAGCTGCGCTCACCGCTGGCCAGGCTGCGCATTGCCCTGGCCCTGGCCGAACGCGCCGAGCCCGAGCAGCGCCAGGCCCTGTGGCCGCGCCTGACCCGCGAGTGCGACAGGCTGGAAGACCTGATCAGCGAAATACTCACCCTGGCCCGCGTGGATGCCGAACAGGCCCACGCCGAAGCGGTAGACCTCAATGCCTTGCTGGGCAGTGTGCGCAAGGACGCCCTGCTCGGCGCGCCCGACCAGGACGTGCGCCTGGAGGCGCAACCGGGGCTGGTCTTGCAAGGTTGGCCGACACTGATCGAGCGGGCCGTGGACAACCTGCTGCGCAACGCCCTGCGCTTCAACCCGGCAGGCCAGCCCATCGAAGTCAGTGCCTTGCGTGATCAGGCGCGGGTGGTGATCTGTGTGCGCGACCATGGCCCGGGTGCAGCCCCGGAGCACCTCGCCCAGCTGGGTGAGCCGTTCTTCCGCGCACCGGGGCAGGAGGCCCCAGGGCACGGCCTGGGGTTGGCGATTGCGCGCAAGGCGGCGGAGCGGCATGGCGGCAGCCTGGTACTGCACAACCACCCGCAGGGCGGCTTTGTCGCCCGGCTTGAACTACCCTTGCAAGCCGCTTCAGCGTAAGGCTGCCAGGGCCGTGTACGTTAGGGCTGCAGCGCAGCCCTTGCTCGCGCCCGCGTCACTCGCCCCAGCCCGTGACGAAATCAGCGGTGGCCAGCACCGGCGCGGTCCGTGGCTCGGTCATTGGCGTGCCGACGTACAGGTAGCCGATCAGTTCCTCGTTCTCCGCCAGCCCCAGCCCCTTGTGCACATGCGCGTCGAAGGCCATGTCCCCGGTGCGCCACACGGCGCCGATGCCCTGCGCATGGGCAGCGATCAGGATGCCATGTGCCGCACAGCCCGCCGCCAGGCGCTGCTCGGACTTGGGCACCTTGAAGTGGTCCTGCAAGCTGGCCACCACCACGATCAGCAACGGTGCGCGCAGCGGCATGGCGCGGGCTTTGTCCAGCGCAGCCTGGGTGGCTTCACCCTTGTGCTGCACCGCTTCGGCGAACAGCTCGCCCAGCCTCTCGCGGCCCTGCCCTTCGATGGTCAGGAACCGCCAAGGCCGCAGTTGGCCGTGGTCCGGCGCCCGCAGGGCAGCCTGAAACAGCGCCTCGCGCTGGGCGGCATTGGGCGCTGGGTCGGTCAGGCGTGGCACGGAAACACGGTTGAGCAATGCGTCGAGAGCCTCCATCGGCTACCCTCCTGGCAGTGGAATGTGCGGCCATTCTCAAGCTGCATGCCCTAAGCTGCAAGCTGAAAGCTGCAGCACGCCAGCTTTTCGTGCAGCGTGCCGCGCCTGGCTTGCAGCGGCCCGGCCCATAGGTAGAATGGCGCCCTTCCGTTTCGAGTCAGAGCAGATCACATGGCGTTGCCGACCTTAAGGATCATTGGTTTCATCATCGGCATCTTCCTGATCACCCTGGCTGTGGGCATGGCCGTGCCCATGGCGACCCTGGTGATATTCGAACGCACCGGCGACATGCCGTCGTTCCTGTGGTCCAGCCTGATCACCTTCATTGCCGGGCTGGCCATGGTGCTGCAAGGGCGGCCCGAGCATGTGCACCTGCGGCCACGCGACATGTACCTGCTGACGGTCTGCAGCTGGCTGGTGGTCTGCGTGTTCGCCGCCCTGCCCTTCCTGCTGACCCAGCACATCAGCTACACCGACGCCTTCTTCGAAAGCATGTCGGGCATCACCGCCACCGGCGCCACCGTGCTCAGCGGGCTCGACAACATGTCGCCAGGCATCCTGATGTGGCGCTCGATGCTGCACTGGCTGGGCGGTATCGGCTTCATCGCCATGGCGGTGGCCATCCTGCCGCTGCTGCGCATTGGTGGCATGCGCCTGTTCCAGACCGAGTCTTCCGACCGCTCCGAAAAGGTCATGCCGCGCTCGCACATGGTCGCCAAGTCGATCGTGGGGGTGTACGTCGGCTTCTCGATCCTTGGCGCGCTGGCTTTCTGGTGGGCCGGCATGAGCCCATTCGATGCCATCAACCACGCCATGTCGGCGATTTCCACCGGTGGTTTTTCCACCTCCGACCAGTCCCTGGCGAAATGGGACATTCCCGCCGTGCACTGGGTGGCAGTGGTGGTAATGATCATGGGCAGCCTGCCGTTCACCCTGTACGTGGCCACCCTGCGCGGCAACCGCAGGGCGCTGCTCCGCGACCAGCAGGTGCAGGGCTTGCTGGGCATGCTGCTGGTCACCTGGCTGGTTCTGGGCACCTGGTACTGGTACAGCACCAACCTGCACTGGCTGGACGCGCTGCGTCACGTGGCGCTGAACGTGACCTCGGTCGTCACCACCACCGGTTTCGCCCTGGGTGACTACAGCCTGTGGGGCAATTTTTCGCTGATGCTGTTCTTCTACCTGGGTTTCGTCGGTGGCTGTTCCGGCTCGACCGCGGGCGGGATCAAGATCTTCCGCTTCCAGGTCGCCTACATCCTGCTCAAGGCCAGCCTCAACCAGCTGATCCACCCGCGTGCGGTGATCAAGCAGAAGTACAACGGCCACCGCCTCGATGAAGATATCGTGCGTTCGATTCTCACGTTCTCGTTCTTCTTCGCCATCACCATCTGCGTCATGGCGCTGCTGCTGTCGCTGCTGGGGGTGGACTGGATGACCGCCCTGACCGGCGCTGCCGGTACGGTCTCCGGGGTGGGGCCTGGCCTGGGTGAGGTGATCGGGCCGTCAGGCAACTACGCCACGCTGCCAGACGCCGCCAAGTGGATCCTGGCTGCCGGCATGCTGCTTGGCCGGCTGGAAATCATCACCGTGCTAGTGTTGTGCATGCCGGCGTTCTGGCGTCACTGAGCCCTTCGCCCACGGCGCCGAGCCGGGCGCGGTACTCACTGGGCGTGGTATCGAACCACCGGCGGAACGCGCGGTAGAAGTTGCTGGGGTCGGCGAAGCCCAGCAGGTAGGCGGTTTCCAGCAGGGTCATGCCCGGCTGGGCCAGGTACTGTTCGGCCAGTTCGCGCCGGGTGTCGTCGAGCAACGCCTGGAAGCTGGTGCCCTCTTCCTGCAGCCGCCGCTGCAGGGTGCGCTGCGACAAGTGCAAGGCCTGCGCCAGGGTCTCACGCTTGGGCTCCCCCTGCGGCAAGATGCGGCACAGCACCTGGCGCACCCGGTGGGTCACGCGGCTTTCGGAAAACCGCGCCAGGTACTCCCCGGCAAACCGGTCGTGCAGCACTGCCATGGCTTCATTGGCCGTGGGCAAGGGTGCTTCCATGTCGGCCCGCTCGAACACCAGCGCGTCGTACGGCGCGTCGAAGATCAGCGGCGAATGGAACGCCACCTTGTACGGCTCGATATTCCTGGGTTGCGGCCCCTGCACCAAAACCCGGCGTGGCTGCACCGGGCGGCCGCTCAACCATTTGCACAGCGCCAGCGCACAGGCCAACGACGCTTCGGCACTGTGCCGGGTGGGCGGCAGATGGTCGCCGTGCACGGTGAGGATCAACGAGTAGCCCTCGGGACCCAGCACGAAACTGAGATCGGAGCTTTCGGCGATGATGCGCTGGTAGCGTACCAGCCGCTCGAACCCCTCGGCCAAGGTGCGGCTGGACATCAGCGCATAGCCCACCACGTGAAACGAGGCCGGGCGTACCACACGCGCCATGTTCAGGCCAATGGCCTCGTTGCCGGACAGTTCCACTGCCAATTGCCACAGCCGGGTCATGGAGTCCTGGGGGAAACGCGCGTCGGGATCGTCGAGGGCGGCGAAATCCAGCCCCAACTGCTTGAACATGGCCCGGCAGTCCAGCCCTTCCAGCTCGAGCGCCTTTACAATCCCTGATGCCCAACTGGCTGACGTGGTTCTTTCGCTCATGACAGGCTTCTTTCCTGACCGCTCCTGCGGTGAACCCCAAGGATACTCAATTGGCGCCTATTGTCACTGGTAGGCCCTGCCAATCACTCTAGACTCGAATGAGGCTCCACGCCGTGCATCTTGTCCAGACGTATCAACCCCGGAGCACTGCCATGAACCGCACAGCGCAGTTTCGCAGTTTTGCCGAGTTCTACCCGTATTACCTGGGTGAGCACAGCAACCCCACCTGCCGCCGCCTGCATTTTGTCGGCACCAGCCTGGTGATCGCCCTGCTGGCCTATACCATCGGCAGCGGCAAATGGCTGTTGCTGCTGGCCGTGCCGCTGTTCGGCTACGGCTTTGCCTGGGTGGGGCATTTCTTTTTTGAAAAGAACCGGCCGGCGACATTCACCTACCCGTTCTACAGCCTTGCCGGTGACTTCGTGATGTTCCGCGACATTCTGCTCGGCAAGCTCAGGCTGTAAGCAGCGCGCCTGCGCCCGCCGCCACCCGGTCCTCGCCATGCACGGCTTCAGGCACAATGGCCGCTTGCCTTGCGAGGATGCCCCCTGTCATGAACCACCGCACCGCCCTCGGCGCCCTGCATATCGGCGCGCTGTTCTTTGGCCTCACCGGCGTATTCGGCAAGCTGGCAGCCAGCGCCAGCCCGGTGATCATCGTGTTCGGCCGCGCCGCTTTCGCCGTGCTCGCCCTGGCGCTGTTCGCCAGTGTCACCGGCCCTGGCTGGCAACGCCTGAACGGTCAGGATGCGCGCCGCCTGTTGCTCGGCGGGGTGCTGCTGGCCGGCCACTGGGTCAGCTTCTTCATCGCCGTCAAGGTCGGCGGCGTGGCCCTCGCCACCCTCGGCTTCGCCAGCTTCCCGGCCTTTACCGTGCTGCTCGAAGGGCTGCTGTTCCGCGAGCGCATCCGCCGCAACGAAGCGCTGCTGGTGCTGCTGGTCAGCCTCGGCCTGGTACTGGTCACGCCAGCCTTCGATCTGGACAGCGAAGCGACCGGCGGCCTGCTGTGGGCCCTGTTCTCGGGCCTGCTGTTCTCACTGCTGTCCCTGACCAACCGCGCAGGCTCTGGTCGCTTGCCTGCGGTGCAGGCAGCACTGTGGCAAAACCTGGTGGTAAGCCTGAGCCTGCTGGCGTTCGCTGCCCCTGGGCTGGGCGCGGTCGCGCCGGTGGACTGGCTGTGGATCGGCCTGCTCGGCATTTTCTGCACCGGCGTGGCGCACAGCCTGTTCGTCGCCAGCCTGGCGGTCATCAAGGCCCGGACTGCCGCCGTGGTGTTCGGCATGGAGCCGGTCTACGGCATTGCCGTAGCCTGGCTGGTGTTTGCCGAGACCCCCACGGTGCGCATGCTGCTGGGCGGCGCACTGATCATCCTCGCCATCGTGCTGTCCAGCCGCCTGGCCGCCGAGCCAGCGCAGCGGCCGCTGGCCGAGGGCGGGTGACTCAGCGGTCGTTGTGGCCCAGGTCGCGCTGGGGGTCGATCTGGTCACGCACCCGCTGCTTCAGCACCTTGGCCTCGGGGAAGCCGCCGTCGGCCTTGCGCTCCCAAATCTGCACGCCGTTGCAGGTGATGCGGAAAATACCGCCGGTACCCGGTTCCAGCGCCACCCGGCCGAGGTCGTCGGCAAACGTGCTGAGCAGTTCCTGGGCCAGCCACGCGGCCCGCAGCAGCCACTGGCACTGGGTGCAATAATTGATGACGATTTCCGGCTTGTGGTCGGCCATGTTGAGATAACTCCAACTGAGGGGCGGCTTATACTAGCGGTCTTTGACCCACGGTTTGAGACCCACGATGCGCCGTTTGCTGTTCTGCTTGCTGTTCACCCTCACCTCGCTTACAGCAACCGCCGCCGAACCGGCACGGCCCAAGGTCGGCCTGGTGCTGTCGGGCGGCGCGGCCCGTGGCCTGGCGCACATCGGCGTGCTCAAGGCGCTGGAGGAACAGGGCGTACGCATCGACGCCATTGCTGGCACCAGCATGGGGGCTGTAGTCGGCGGGCTGTACGCCTCGGGCTACAGTGTCGAAGAGCTGGAACACCTCGCCACCACCCTCGACTGGCAGCAGGCGCTGTCTGACAGCCCACCCCGCGAGGACGTGCCATTCCGGCGCAAGCAAGATGACCGCGACTTTCTGGTCAAGCAAAAGCTCAGTTTTCGCGACGACGGCAGCCTGGGCCTACCGCTGGGGGTGATTCAAGGCCAGAACCTGTCGTTGCTGCTGGAAAGCAAGTTGGCGCACACCGCCGACACGCGCGACTTCGACAAGCTGCCCATCCCCTTCCGCGCCGTGGCCACCGACATCGCCAGTGGCGAAAAAGTGGTATTCCGCCGCGGCCACCTGCCGCAGGTGATCCGCGCCAGCATGTCGATCCCGGCCGTGTTCGCCCCGGTCGAACTGGACGGCCGCCTGCTGGTGGACGGCGGCATGGTCGACAATATTCCGCTCGACGTGGCACGCGACATGGGGGTGGACCTGGCCATCGTGGTGGATATCGGTACGCCGCTGCGCGACCGCAAGCAGTTGCTGACCGTGGTCGATGTGCTGAACCAGTCCATCACGCTGACGACCCGGCGCAACTCGGAAGAGCAACTGGCCAGCCTGCGCCGCGACGATATCCTCATCCAACCGCCGCTGGCAGCCTACGGCGTGACCGACTTCGGCCGCGCGCGGGACATGATCGACGCCGGCTACCGCGCTACCCGCCTGCTCGACGCGCGCCTGGCCGCGCTGCGCCACCCAGACGCCAGCACCAGCCTGGCCGTGGCCCGTTCACCGCGCCAACGCACGCCCATCATCACCGCCATCAAAATCGAGAACGACGCCAAGGTCAGTGACGATGTGATCCGTTCGTACATTCGCCAGCCCATCAATGCCCCGCTGGAGCTTGGCCGCCTGGAGACCGACATGGGCACGCTGTACGGCCTGGACTACTTCGACCGGGTGCAGTACCGCGTGGTACACAAGGGCGATGAAAACACCCTGGTGATCAACGCCCGCGGCCGCCGCGGCGGCACCGACTACTTGCGCCTGGGGCTGAACCTGTCGGACGACCTGCGCGGCGACAGCGCCTTCAACCTGGGCGCCAGCTACCGGGTCAACGGCATCAACAGCCTGGGTGCCGAGTGGCTGACCCGCGGCCAGATCGGCGACCAGCAAGCGCTGTACAGCGAGTTCTACCAACCGCTGGATGTCGGCTCACGCTACTTCGTCGCCCCCTACCTGGACTTCGGCTCACAGAACATCGAGGCCACCCTCGACAACGACCCGGTCGCCGAGTACCGCCTGGAGCGCTATGGCTTTGGCCTGAACGTGGGCCGGCAGATCGGCAACAGCGGCGAAGTGCGCCTGGGGGTTGGCAAGGCCTGGGGCGAGGCCGAGGTGCGCATTGGCGACCAGGACTTGCCCAAGGTCAGTTTCAACGAAGGCTTTTACGAGCTGAAGTACTCGTTCGACACCCTCGACAACGTGTATTTCCCGCACCATGGCGAAGACATCGGCCTGACCTTGCGCAAGTACGACAAGTCGCTGGATTCCGACCAGGATTACCGGCAATGGCTGTTCAACCTCGACAAGGCCATCAGCAGCGGCCCGAACACCTTCGTGCTGGGCGGCCGCTACGGGCGCACGCTGGATGCCACCGAAGTGGTGACCTCCAGCTTCGTGCTGGGCGGGGCGCGGGAGCTGTCGGGCTTCCGCCAGGACTCGGTGTCGGGCCAGAACATGAGCCTGATGCGGGTGGTCTACTACCGCCGGCTGACGCCACGGGCGTATGTGCCGCTGGACTTCCCGTTGTACATCGGTGGTTCGCTGGAGCGCGGGCGGGCGTGGAACAACGACAATGCGTTCGACAGTGGCTACATCAATGCGGCGAGTATTTTCCTCGGGCTGGAAACGCCGCTGGGCCCATTGAATTTCACCTATGGCACCAACAGTGCGCATGAGCAGGCGGTGTACCTGAACCTGGGGCATACCTTCTAAGCAGCACGTACAGGGCCCGGGCGTCGGGCCCGCCACGCCGAGCGGGCGGGCCGGCGAAAGGCTACAGGGCAGCCCCTGCCTCAGGATTTTTCCAGGTTGCCCAGAATCTTGGCATGCACCCGCATGCACACCTGCAGGTCGGCTTCATCCACCCCGCTGAACAGTTCGATGCGCAACTGGTTGGCGATGGTCTCGATCTGTTCGATCAGCGGCTTGGCCGGCGGGCACAACACAATCTTCTTCGCCCGCCGGTCTTCCAGCACCGCCTGGCGCCGTACAAGCCCCTGGGCCTCCAGGCTATCGAGCAGACGCGCCAGGGTCGGGCCTTCGACACCCACACTCTGGGCCAGCTCACGCTGGGTCGGGGCGTCTTGGAAACGGGCCAGGTGCAGCAACACCAGCCAGCGCGCCTGCGACAGATTGAGCCCGGCCAGGCGGCGATCCAGTTCGGCACGCCAACCCCGGGACATCTGGGCCAGTTGCATGCCGAAGCGGTGTTGGTTGTCGGTTAGAGGCATAGGTAACTCATCGAGTAGATCTAATTATTAGGCAGCTAACCATGCCCTGCCCCATGAGGCAAGGCTCGGCCAAGGTAACTTGGGCGAAAATCGTCAAAAAGCATGACAAAGGTCAGCAGATGGCGCTTGTGCCTGCGAACATGCGCTGGCCTACAGCTCGAACTCGGCTGCCAGTGCCGCGCGTACGCAATACAGCACCCCTTCCGGCACTCGCCCGGTAAACAGCGGGGCGATGGTCGCAACCGGCGGCAGCTCGCCCTCGCCATCGAGGAAGGCGTCCTGCACCTCCATCAGCAGGTCTTCTGGCAAGTCCAGCGCCTGGTCCAGGCTCAGCTCCTGGCGCCCCAAGGCCTCGGCCAGCAAGCTGTACACATTCTTTTCGCTGCAGTTGAGCTGCCCGGCGATTTGCGCTGGGGTCATGCCGGCGCGGGCCAGGCTGACCAGCTCATGGCGCAGGTCGAGCACCACCTTCGGCGCCTCGCGGGTGCCGCCGTTGTCGTTCAGTACCTCAAGAAACGCCTGGCCATAGCGTTCCAGCTTGCGCGCGCCTACGCCGCTGACCTGGGCCATGTCGCTGAGGCTGACCGGCTGGCTGCGCAACATTTCCAGCAACGTTGAGTCGGGGAAGATGACGTACGGCGGTACGCTGTGTTCTTCGGCCAGCTTGCGCCGCAAGGTGCGCAATGCCTCCCACAATTCCCGCTCTTCGGCCCGCACCAGTTGGCTGGCCGGGCTGCCGCCACTGGAAGACGCGCTTTTGGCAGTGATCTGCGGCTTGAGGTCACGGCGCAGTTGCAAGGTGACTTCGCCACGCAACAGTGGCCGGCAGCTGTCGGACAAGCGCAGGCCGCCGTAGCCCTCCAGGTCGATGTCGACCAGCCCGCGCGCCACCAACTGGCGGAACAGCGAACGCCATTCGGCTTCGGCCAGGCCTTTGCCCACGCCGAAAACCGACAGCTTTTCATGGCCGAAATTGCGCACCTTTTCGGTGTCCTTGCCCAGCAGCACGTCGACCAGGTGGCCCACACCATAGCGCTGGCCGGTGCGAAACACTGCCGACAGGGCCTGGCGCGCCGGCTCGGTAGCATCCCAGGTCTGGACGTTGTCGACGCAGTTGTCACAGTGCCCGCACGGCTGCTCGAGGATTTCATCGAAGTAG
This sequence comes from Pseudomonas sp. TJI-51, assembly GCF_000190455.2. Lineage (NCBI taxonomy): Bacteria > Pseudomonadati > Pseudomonadota > Gammaproteobacteria > Pseudomonadales > Pseudomonadaceae > Pseudomonas > Pseudomonas sp. TJI-51. The sequence continues at coordinate 13,534 of NZ_AEWE02000069.1, read as the reverse complement.
GCCAGCAGCGACTGGCGGCGGCAGCGGGTTTCTTCGCACAGCGCCAGCATGGCATCGAGCTTGTGCTGCTCGATGCGTTTGTGGCGTTCGTCCCCTTCGGAGTTCTGCAGCATCTGCTTGAGCATGACCATGTCCTGCAGGCCATAAGCCATCCAGGCATCGGACGGCAGGCCGTCTCGCCCGGCACGGCCGGTTTCCTGGTAGTAGGCCTCAAGCGACTTGGGCAGGTCGAGGTGGGCCACGAAGCGTACGTTGGGTTTGTCGATACCCATGCCGAACGCGATGGTGGCGACCATGATCAGCCCCTCTTCGTTGAGGAAGCGGTGCTGGTTGGCGGCGCGGGTTTCGGCCGCCAGGCCGGCATGGTAGGGCAGCGCCGGGAAGCCCTGCTGGCAAAGGAAGGCGGCGGTTTCGTCGACCTTCTTGCGCGACAGGCAATAAACGATGCCGGCGTTGCCACGGCGCTCGGCAAGGAACGCCATCAATTGCTTGCGCGGCGCTTCCTTGGGCACGATGCGGTAGAAGATGTTCGGCCGGTCGAAGCTCGACAGGAAGCGCTCTGCGCCCTGCAAGTGCAGGCGCTGAACAATTTCTTCGCGGGTACGCATGTCGGCGGTGGCGGTAAGGGCAATGCGCGGAACATGCGGGAACAGTTCGGCCAACTGGCCCAGTTGCAGGTATTCGGGGCGGAAGTCATGGCCCCATTGCGAAACGCAGTGGGCTTCGTCGATGGCGAACAGCGAGATATCCAGGTCGCGCAGGAAGTCGAGCATGCGCGGTTGCACCAGGCGTTCGGGTGCCAGGTACAGCATTTTCACTTCGCCACGGCGCAGGCGCCCGGCCAGGTCGCGCTGCTGCTCGGCCGTGAGCGTGGAGTTCAGGGCGGCTGCGGCTACGCCCAGCTCGTCAAGCGTGGCGACCTGGTCGTCCATCAGCGCGATCAGCGGCGAGACCACCACGGTCAGGCCTGGGCGCAGCAGGCCCGGCACCTGGAAACACAACGACTTGCCGCCGCCAGTCGGCATCAGCACCAGGGCATCGCCACCATTGGCCACGCATTCGATGATCGCTGCCTGGCGCCCTCGGAAACTGTCGTAGCCAAAGATGTCCTTGAGAACGCGCTGAGCCTGTTCGAGCATGTGCAACTCCAAATCGCCGTACCACCCTGCACACAGGCTGGACGAAAAACCCGCCCCGCACACGCCAAATGCGTAAGCGGTTTTTGCCAGGCCGCCGGTAAAACCGCGCCTGGATGAAAATCGCGGAGTATACCGCAGCACCGCCCCGCGCAGGGCACCACCGCGATAGACGTTCCTTTGCCCCGCTGCCGCCGCAAGGTGCTAGAATTCGATATCGTTTATTCCCCAAGGTAGCCCTGTAATGTCCTTCGCCGAGCAACTGACCCGCCTGCAAGCCTTCCTCGACGCCGACGAGCTGCACGAAGAAGCGCTGGACTATGTCGCCGCCCACGGCTACCTCACCGCGCTGTCGATCAACGCCGAGGACGTGCCCGAGCGCGAGTGGATCGACGCCCTGTTCGCCGAAGAGCCGCACTACAGCAGCGAAGCCCAGCGCACCGAAATCGAAGCGACCCTGGTGGCACTCAAGGCCCACATTGCCCGTCAGCTGGCCAGCGACGATGAATTCGAACTGCCCTGCGACCTCGACCTGACTGACGAGCCGGACGATTCCGACCTGCGCGGCTGGTGCATCGGTTTCATGGAAGGCGTGTTCCTGCGCGAAGAGGCCTGGTTCGAGAACGCAGAAGAGGAAGTCAGCGAAATGTTGCTGCCAATCATGGTGGGTTCGGGCCTGTTCGACGAGCAGCCGGAGTTCGCCGACATCGCCAGCAACGCCAACCTGCAGGACGACATGATCGTGCAAATTCCCGAAGCGCTGACGGCACTGTTCCTGCTGCTGCACGCACCTGACGAAAAGCCGGCGCTGCTCAAGCCACGCCACCACTAAGCCAGCTGTGCGCTACCTGCTGCTGGCCATCGGCTGGCTCAGCGTCGCACTGGGGGTGTTGGGGATATTCCTGCCGGTATTGCCTACCACCCCGTTTCTTCTGTTGGCGGCCGCCTGCTTCGCTCGCAGCTCGCCACGCTTTCACCACTGGCTGGTCCACCACCCCAAACTGGGGCCGTGGATTCGCGACTACCTCAGTGGTGAAGGCATCCCCCTCAAAGGCAAGGTCTATGCCATTGGCCTGATGTGGGCCAGCATCGGGCTGTCCTGCTACCTGGTGCCGCTGTTCTGGGCACGCGCCTTCATGTTGACCAGCGCCGTGCTGGTAAGCCTTTACATCCTCAAGCAAAAAACCTTGCACAGGCCAAAGTGACAATAATTTGTCGCCAAATATCACTTTCGCCTAACCCGCCCAGTATTTAGCCAAATTCGTTCTGGAACCGCCTGAAGGCCTTGAGAGTATTGGCTTTACCGATATTTGACACACCACCTGAGGGCTGCAAAAAAAGCCCCTTTTAGACATTTAAGGTATTTAATGTCATTTTGATATGAATAAATCTTCTTATCTATCGCGATGAATGTACTTAGCTGTCAGGTTAAAAACCTGCAACACTATACGCGATAAATAATCGTCATTTTTTTGGCGAGCAGCAGGACCAAATTCAAGATCAGGGAGATGTACCATGCGCGTTTTGAACCCCATCACCACCGCATTACTGTTGGCCCTGGCGAGTGCCAACGTGCAGGCGATGTCGATCACCGAAGCCGTCCAAAGCGCCGTGGACTATCACCCACAGGTCAGCTCCAACCGTAACAGCAAGCTGTCGGCCGATGAGGACGTGAAATTCGCGCGTGGTGGCTACTTCCCTACCGTTGACCTGGTCGCCGGCTACGGCCGCCAGCGTTCGGACAACACCACAACCCGTGCCGCGGGTAACCACAACAAAGAAACCCTGAACTACACCCAGTCCGAGCTGCGCCTGCGGCAGATGATCTTCGACGGCTTCAACACCGCGAACGAAGTGGGCCGGACCGAAGCGGTTTCCACCTCGCGTGCCTACTACACCCAGGCGGTTGCGCAGGATGTCGCCCTGCGTGCGATCGAGGTGTACCTGGAGGTACTCAAGCGCCGTGAACTGGTGGCCCTGGCCAGGAACAACCTGCAAGCCCACCTGCGGGTCAACGACCAGATCGGCCTGCGTAACGAGCGTGGCGTTGGCAGCACGGCCGACCTTGACCAGTCCCGCGCCCGCCGCGCCCTGGCAGAAAACAACCTGGACACCGCCGAAGTGGACCTGGCCGACGCCGAGGCCAACTTCTTCAGCGTGATCGGGCGCATGCCAGACGAGCTGGAAAGCCCGCCCACCATCAAGGCCGAGGTGCCTGCCACGCTTGAAGAGGCCCGTGATGGCATGCGCCAGAACAACCCCTACATCAAGTCGGCCCAGGCTGATGTAAATGCGGCCGAGCAGCAGTACGAGGTTGGCAAGTCGACCTTCTACCCACGCTTCGACGCCATTCTGGCCACCGGTGCCAACAACAACACCGGCGGCGAGAAAGGCCACAACAACAACGACTGGCAAGCCGGCGTGGAGATGAACTACAACCTGTTCCGCGGCGGCAGTGACAAAGCTCGCCTGCAATCCGACGCGCACAAGATCAACCAGGCCCTGGACATCCGCAACAACGCCCTGCGCGAGTTGACCGAAAACCTGAGCCTGGCGTGGAACGCCATGAACAACGCCAGCAAGCAGCTGCCGACCGCGCGTGAATACGCCGAAACCACCAAGCGCGTGCGCGCCGCCTACCAGGACCAGTTCGGCCTGGGCCAACGCACCCTGCTGGACGTGCTCGACAGTGAAAACGAACTGTACAACGCCGACCGTCGCTACACCGAAGTGCGCTACACCGAAGAGTACTCGCGCTACCGGGTGCTGGCGACCATGGGTGAATTGCTCAGCAAGCAGCGTATTTCGCTGCCGCCAGAGGCGCTGGCCGCGACCGAAGTCCGTACCGAGGCACGCTTGCCCGAGATGCGTTGATCGGGCTTGAGATTGCTGGGGCCGCTGTGCGGCCCATCGCGACACAAGGCCGCTCCTACACAGATCTTGCATGCCAATGGCGGGTGCGATGGCCTGTAGGAGCGGCCTTGTGTCGCGATGGGCTGCGCAGCGGCCCCCTGCCCTCACTCGGTGCCATGGTTACGCTGGAACGTCTCCTCGCCCATGGCCCTGATCTGCCCCTCTATCAAGGCCTCGAACGGTGCCAGCAGCGCATCGAAGCAGGCCGGTTGCTCCAGTGCACTCAGCGCCCCCACCACGGCCTCAATGGTCGACAACGCTCCCGCCTCCGGCGCCTTGCGCAAGCGATAGCGTGAAGCGGCCACCTGCCCCAAGGTCACCCTCGGCAACGCCTCCAGCAGCGGATTCAGGTACAGCAGCTTGCGCGCCTTGCGCCAGGTGCCGTCGGGCACGATCAGCAGCAAGGGTTGCTCGTCCACTGGGCCATAGGCAGCCAGGGGCTGCGCTTCAGCGCCCGGGAACAACAGCGCCGGGCGGTACCCAGGGGTTGCCAGCAGCGCTGGCAGATCGTCGAATACCTCCCCCACCCGCAGCTCGGCATTGCTCAGGCCAAGCGCAGCCAACCGTGCGGTATTCAGGGCGTGGGCGCTTTCACTGGGGTGCTGCAGCAAGATCACACGGGTTCGGCTGCCTAGCGCAGGGATCAGCGAGCAAAGGCAATGATCAAGCGGGCGCTGGCAGCGTTCGCAACGGGGTCTGGGCATGAAGGTCTCCTTGGCGGGGGTATTTTGCCACAGAACCCTGGCCCGGCTGGCGGGCCTTGCCCTATGCCCTGGCCGCAAGGCGACCACGGCAACCTCAACGGTTGAAGCGCTCCGCCAGGCTGTGCAGGTACTCCGCCATGCGCTCGAGGTCCTGGCTGATTTCTGCCCCCTGGCGCGCCTGCCCGGCACTTTGATCGCACAGCTGGGCAATGCGCACGATCTGCTGGTTGATGTCTTCAGCCACGTGGCTTTGCTGCTCCGATGCCGTGGCCATCTGCTGGCTCATGCCGGTGATGCGGCTCACCGCCTGGGCTATGCCGCTCAACGCCGCCTGCACTGCCTCGACACTGTGCACGCTGTCACGCGAGATCTGCTCGCCACGGCTGGCAGTACTCACTGCGCGCTCTGCCCCGGCCCGCAACGAGGCGATGATCTGGTGGATTTCCTGGGTGGAGGTGCGGGTACGTTGGGCCAATGAGCGTACTTCATCGGCCACCACGGCAAACCCGCGGCCCTGCTCGCCGGCCCGCGCCGCTTCAATGGCGGCGTTGAGCGCCAGCAGGTTGGTTTGTTCGGCGATCGAGGTGATCACATCCACCACGCTGCCGATCGACTGGGTCTGTTCCGCCAGGGCGTTCACCGCCTGGCCAATGTCATTGACTGCATCGCTCATGCTGCCCATGGCCTTCAGGCTCTGCAGCGCCAGCTCGCTGCCCTGCTGCGCCAGCTGGTCGGCATCGCCTGCGGCATGCGCCGTGCTCTGCACGTTATGCGTAACCTCCTGGATGGTCGCCGCCATCTGCGCGATGGCGGTGGCCGATTGGTCGGTCTCGCTGCGCTGGCGGTCGAGCATCTGCGCCTGCGCGCCCGACAGGTCGGAAGATTGCGCAGCGCGTGATTTTACCCCGACCCCGGCGTCTACCAGGCGCGTGAGCGCGGTCTGCAGGCGGGCTTCTTCACTGATGATGGCAAGGTCCAGCTGGCCCCGCAGCCCCGGGTTGTCGCTATAGGTCAGCGCCACCAGCGGGCTGGTGAACGCCTTGGGGTGCTCGGCCAGCGTGCGGCGGATGGCCTGGTTCTGACGGTGCTCGACCAGGTACCAGGCTACCAGCAGTACAACCATCAACACCCCTAGCGCGGCATAGGGTGGCAACCACAGGTACCCCGCCGCCGACACCAGGCCGGCGCCGAGCCATGGCCAGCCCTGGCGCAGGCCATGGCCCAGGCGCGCCGCCCACGATACCGGCCGGCGGCCGGCACGCAGGCGTGCGTACAACGCCTCGGCACGGCGGATCTGCTCACGGGTCGGTACCGAACGCACCGACTCGTAGCCGCTGATGCGGCCCTGTTCGTAGACTGCCGTCACGTAGGCACTGACCCAGTAGTAATCGCCGTTTTTTGCCCGGTTCTTGACCACGCCCATCCACGGCTTGCCTTGCTTGATGGTGTCCCACATATGGCCGAACACCGCCGGCGGCATGTCTGGGTGACGCACCAGGTTGTGCGGCTGGCCCACCAGCTCGTCGTAGGTGAACCCGCTGATCGCCACGAAGGCGTCGTTGCAATACGTGATGCGGCTGTTCAAGTCGGTGGTGGAAATCAGCCGTTGTTCACTGGGGAATGTTCTTTCGTGTTCAGTGACTGGCAAATTCATGCGCATCGTCGGGCGATCCTTGCAGGATGAAAAGAAGGGAAATCATCAGCGCAAGTTGATATGTAGCAGAGCGCTATGAGGTTAGCGGCACACGTGTGCAGGAATTTAGCGGCCTGCCGACAGAATGTATGAACATTCTGTTTATCAGCCTACGTTGAGCTGGCTTTTCAGCAGGTCGCGGAAGGTCTGGATCAGCGGTTCGCGGCTGCGCCCACGCCGGATGATCAACGAGAACGGTGCCTGATAACCGAACGTCGCCGGAGACAACACGCGCAAGTCGCCTTTGTCGACCCAGGCCTGGGCGTAGTGCTCGGGCAGGTAGCCGATGTAGGCGCCCGACAGAATCAGGATCAGCTGCGCCTCCATGCTCTCAACCGTCGCCGCGCTGTGCTTGAAACCATGCCGGGCCAGCTCGGCCTGGCTCCAGTAGCCGCGCCCGACCATGCGCTGCTGGGTCACCACCTGCTCGGGAATGCGCCGCTCGCCGTACAACGGGTGGCGGCTGCTGCAGTACAGCCAGTGCTGCTCGCGGTACAGCGGCTGGTACAGCAGGCCACTCATGCGTGAAGAAAACGCGCCGATTGCCAGGTCCAGGCGGTTGTCCTGCACCCCCAACTGCAGCTCGTAAGGGCTGGACACCGACAAGTGCAGGTGCACGGCCGGGTGCTCCTGGCTGTAGGCACCAATGGCTTCAGCCAGCGGCAGGGCGCGATCGCCCACCGTGGAGTCGATCACCCCCAGGTTGAGGGTGCCGCGCAGCTCGCCCTTAAGGGCCGCCGCGTATTGCTCGAACCCGTCCAGTTCGGCCAACAGGCGCAGGGTTTCCTGGTGAAACAGCTCACCCTTGCTGGTCAGGCTGAAACCGCCCCGGCCACGGTGGCAAAGCACGATACCCAGGGCACCCTCCAGCTGGCTCATGTAGGTGCTGATGGCCGAAGTCGAAAGATTCAGCTCACGCTGGGCGTTGGCGAAACCCTGGTGGCGCACCACGCTGATGAAGATACGCAGCAGTTTCAGGTCGGGCAAAGTCGAGGCCATGGGGCAACGGTTCCACAGGGTGTTTGCGCGCAGTCTAACCGCTGCGCCGGGCTTTAGTTCAGAAATTCCTGAACTAAGTATTTGTCGGTAGCGATTCTTCCATGGCACTACCTTGCGCAGACTGACCGAAATGTCCCTGCCCGCTGGCGAAACACGAACTGGAAAGCGCGCAGCGGCACAGGTTCGAACAAACAGAACAATCGACCGACTGATGAGGCCCACCGTGGACAAGACTCTCCACCAACCACTGGGCGGCAACGAAATGCCGCGTTTCGGCGGCATCGCCACCATGCTCCGCCTCCCCCACCTGCAAAGCGCCGAAGGCCTGGACGCAGCCTTCATTGGTGTGCCGCTGGACATCGGCACCTCGCTGCGCTCCGGCACGCGCTTCGGCCCCCGGCAAATCCGCGCCGAATCGGTGATGATCCGCCCATACAACATGGCCACCGGCGCCGCCCCGTTCGACTCCCTGTCGGTCGCCGACATAGGCGATGTGGCCATCAACACCTTCAATCTGCTGGACGCCGTGCGCATCATCGAAGAGGCCTACGACCAGGTCGTCGAGCACAATGTGATTCCCCTGACCCTGGGCGGTGACCACACCATCACCTTGCCGATCCTGCGGGCGCTGCACAAGAAGCACGGCAAGATCGGCCTGGTGCACATCGACGCCCACGCCGACGTCAACGACCACATGTTCGGCGAGAAGATCGCCCACGGCACCACCTTCCGCCGGGCGGTGGAAGAAGGCCTGCTCGACTGCGAGCGCGTGGTGCAGATCGGCCTGCGTGCCCAGGGTTATACCGCCGACGACTTCAACTGGAGCCGCCGCCAGGGCTTCCGCGTGGTTCAGGCCGAAGAGTGCTGGCACAAGTCGCTGGAGCCCTTGATGGCCGAAGTGCGGGAAAAAGTCGGCGGCGGCCCGGTTTACCTGTCGTTCGACATCGACGGCATCGATCCGGCCTGGGCACCTGGTACCGGCACCCCGGAAATCGGCGGCTTGACCACCATCCAGGCAATGGAGATCATTCGCGGCTGCCATGGCCTGGACCTGATCGGTTGTGACCTTGTCGAAGTCTCCCCGCCTTATGACACCACCGGCAATACCTCGTTGCTCGGCGCCAACCTGCTGTTCGAAATGCTCTGCGTACTGCCGGGTGTAGTCCGCCGCTAATGTGGTCGGGCCACCGAGGCCCGCCAACACCAGAAGACCACCGGGCGCCGTGCGAACGCCCGCGTGGCCGATCTCGCCATAATAAAGATAATCGGGAGACCCCCAATGGCCTTGGACATCATAGTTGTAATGCTTTACACCGCAGGCATGCTCGGGCTTGGCTGGTATGGCATGCGACGCGCGAAAACCCATGAAGACTACTTGGTCGCCGGGCGCAACCTGGGCCCGATGTTGTACATGGGCACCATGGCCACCACCGTGCTGGGTGGCGCCTCCACCGTGGGTACCGTGCGCCTGGGGTACGTTCACGGCATTTCAGGCTTCTGGCTGTGCGCCGCGCTGGGCCTGGGCATCATCGCCATCAACTTGTTTCTGGCCAAGCCGTTGCTACGCCTGCGCATCTTCACCGTGACCCAGGTGCTGGAACAGCGCTACAACCCGACCGCGCGCCAGGCCAGCGCGGTGATCATGCTGGCGTACGCGCTGATGATCGGCGTGACATCCACCCTGGCCATGGCCACCGTGCTGCAAGTGCTGCTGGACCTGCCCTTCTGGGCCGCGCTGCTGCTGGGCGGGGGGGTGGTGGTGGTGTACTCGACCATTGGCGGCATGTGGTCGCTGACCCTGACCGATATCGTGCAGTTCGTGATCAAGACCGTGGGCCTGATGTTCATCCTGTTGCCGGTGTGCCTGTACAAGGCCGGCGGCTGGGACACCCTGGTGGCCAAGTTGCCGGCGGCCAGCTTCCAGCTGACCACCATCGGCTGGGATACCATCATCACCTACTTCCTGATCTACTTCTTCGGCATCCTGATTGGCCAGGATATCTGGCAGCGGGTGTTCACCGCCCGTGACGAAAAGGTCTGCCAGCGTGCCGGCACCACCGCCGGGGTGTATTGCGTGCTGTATGGCCTGGCCTGTGCCGTGATCGGCATGGCCGCTCATGTATTGATGCCCGACCTGGCCAACCCGAACAATGCCTTCGCCGAAATGATCAAGACCACGCTGCCTGATGGCATCCGCGGCCTGCTGATGGCAGCGGCGCTGGCGGCCATGATGTCGACCGCCAGCGCAGGCCTGCTGGCGGCCTCGACCACCATCACCGAAGACCTGCTGCCCAAGCTGCGTGGCGGCAAGCCGTCCAGCCTGGGTATCAGCCGCCTGTTCACTTTGCTGACCGGTTTGGTGGTACTGGGTATCGCGTTGATGGTGAACGACGTGATCAGCGCCCTGACCCTGGCTTACAACCTGCTGGTGGGCGGCATGCTGATTCCGCTGATTGGCGCCATTTTCTGGAAACGCGCCACCACCGCCGGCGCCATCGCCAGCATGTCGCTAGGCTTTGCGACTGCCCTGTTGTTCATGTTCAAGGACGGGCTGGAGGCGAATACGCCGATCTACTACAGCCTCGCGATTGGCCTGGTGAGCTTTGTGGTGGTGAGCCTGCTGTCGCGTAAACCGGTGGCAGCGGTAAAGCTGGCCTGACCTTCGGCCTGCACTGGCCCTATCGCTGACCCGCCTACAGGGCCAGCGATGGGCCCAGAGCAGGCAAGCCAATTGCCCAGAAGCAAAAAGGCCGCAGCCCCCACCCAGGTGCTGCGGCCTTTGCTTGTATCAGCGACGACGCGGTTGGCGCTTGCGCTGCTCTTCATCAGTCGGGATCGGCACCGGCTGCAAGGGTGGTGGAATCAGCCCCAAGGCGACCGCCAGGTCGTGGAGCCAGTTGGACAGTGGTTTATTCATAATGCCCCCTTGACGGGTCAGCCTCACGGCGAATCAATCCTGCAATGTTTCATACAGATCATAGCCCGATGTCCTGTATTACGCATGCCTCTGCTCTTACAGATAGGGGCCATTCTGACGCGGATCAAGCCATAGCGGCGCATTCCGACGACTGGTTAATCGTTTCGCTTTGTTGCAAGCGTTCCACTACCCCACCCACTTGCGCAGTTGCTGCTTTACCCAAGGTTCGGCACTTACCAGAATCACCCCCAGCAGCACCATCACCGCACCGCCCACAAAATGCGCGGTCAGCGGCTCGTCCAGCAGCAAGACCCCTAAGGTTACGCCGAACAGAGGGGTGATGAAGGAAAACACCGCCAGGTTCGATGCCAGGTATTGGCGCAGTAGCCAGAACCAGGTCAGGTAGCTGACGAACGACACTACAACCCCCTGGAACAGCACGCTACCCATGGCCAAAGGCGTGAGCGACACCTCGCCGATCTGCCCGCTGAGCAGGGCAATCAGCAACAATCCGGCAAACCCCACCGCCAGTTGATAGAACAAGGTCAGGGTCGCCGGCGCTTCCGACAGGCGTGAGCAGCGCACCACCACCGTGGTGGCGCCCCAGGCCAGCCCGGCGATCACGCCAAACGCATCGCCCAGCAAGGTGCGGCTATCCATGTGCTCGAACGACATGCCTCCGGCAAAGGCCGTGGCAATGCCGCCGAAGGCCAGCAGGATGCCAAGCCATTGCAACAGGCGCAGGCGTTCACTGGCCAGGCGCAGGTGCAACCCCAACGCGGTGAAGACTGGCGCCGTATAAAGAAACACCGACATGTGCGCCGCCGAGGTCAGTTTCAGGCCCTCGGCAATGAACAGGAACTCGATACCGAACAAAGCACCCGCGACCAACCCGGGGCGCCAGGTGCTACCGACCTGCTCCCAGGTGCCACGCCAGCACAGCATCAGGCCCACCAACACCGCGGCGATACCGTTACGCAATGCCGCTTGCATCACCGGGGCGATGTCCACGGCGGCGGTCTTGATCAGCACCTGCTGGCAGCCCCAGATCAGGCACAGGCCCAACATGACCTGGAAGGCAAAGGCGTCTGGGTTCTTGCGGGCAGCATTCATGGGCGGGCCTTTGAGGTGAACGTAGGCATGGGGAGCAACTCGGCAGCGTTCAGAAGCTACCGATTATCGGGTTTTCATGGCCACCCATGCCAGCCTCAAAACGACCTCAAGCGATTTGCGCTTTTGCCGATACCTGTTCGAAGGTGGTCTCGTCCAGCGCATCCTCCTGATCATCCAGCACCTGGCGCGGGTGCTCGAAGCCAGGGATGCTGCTGTCGATCAGGCTCATCAGCCGCGAGCCGCGCTCGGTCAGCACGAAGTTCTCGCCGTTGCCACCGTCTTCCTCAGGCCGGCTTTCGATAAAGCCACGCTCGAACAACAGCTTTTCATATTCACAGGCACGGGTTTTCAAGTGATCCAGGTCACCCACCGGCTCACCTTTGGCGGCCAGCGCGGCAGCGTGCTGCTCGGCGTAGGGGCGTGGCGTGAAGCTGTGACCGGCGCCGTTCTGCACCTCGTGCAGCAAGCGTTCGATCAGGTCCCAGTCGTAGGTGGTGCTCATGGCTACGGGCTCCTGCTGTGGACGAAAGGGTTACACAGGTTGGGACTCGGGGCTGAGACGCGGTGTTCCGAGAAAAATGAGAGTGGATGCAAATAGCAGGTGCGAAGCGAGCCATTGCGCAATGCGCAGAAACCATTTGCTGGCGAATCGTCTGTAGTTTATAAACTACATTAATTCGATGAAAAAAATCGAATCCAGCAGTTTCAGACATTGGGTGAGCGGGCTCCGGGATGTTAGCGCCAGAACGCGAATCATTGCTCGGATCAACCGATTGATGGAGGGCCTGCCTGGCGATGTATCACCGGTTGGCCACGGCGTCAGTGAACTCAGGGTCCACTATGGGCCCGGCTACCGCGTATATTTCCACCAGGCGGGCAGTACGTTCGTCATTCTTTTGTGAGGCGGCGATAAAAGCAGCCAACAACGGGACATCAAAGCAGCCCACCATATTCTGCGTTCGTGGAGGATGCAAAATGACACAAACCTTCTCTGAATTCGATCCCGCCGAATACCTCACCACTCCTGAAGCAATCGCCGTGTTCATGACTGACGCCCTGGAGACCGGGGATGCCAGCTATGTCGCCAAAGCTGTCGGCGTGGTAGCGCGTGCCAAAGGCATGAGTGAGCTGGCAAAAGACACAGGGCTATCTCGTGAACAGCTTTACCGGTCGTTCAGCGAGCATGGCAACCCAACCCTCAAATCGTTCCTGACCGTGATGAAAGCATTGGGTATACACATGACAGCGCGTCCTCACATCGCAGGCTGACCCACTGCCTCTCCAGTGATCTGGGTAGTACCCGACCTCGATACATTTGTCAGAAGAGGCGCAGCACCGTTGGTGGCGGCATTTCAGAAACAGAATGCTTCCATCATGAAAGACCCACTGGTCGTGAGCACTGAACTTCCCAGCACCCACAAGCTTCCACCGTGCATAACCATTGCTGGAGGGGAGGAAGGATGAAACAGCTGCTATCCATTATGGGCTGCACCACCGCTTTGCTGTGCGCCAGCCCCGCCTGGGCCTGCACACCGGAAGAAGCGACGCAGAAACGTGAAGAGCTGGCCGGGCTGGTCACCCAACTGACCGAGCGGAACCCGCAAAAGGCGAAGGAAATCAATGAAGAGCTGCAGGGGATGGACCTGAGGACGGCGAGCAAGGACTTGCCCGACAAGTGTCAGCTGATTGACCAGCGGATCAAGGAGTTGAAGTTAGCGGAGCAGAAGGCTGAGTGATGGGGTGTTTCTAATGGCCCTATCGCTGGCAAGGGTAGCCGCTGCATCTTCAGTGCCTGTGAGATCGAGCGCCGCCCGCGCGGCGCATCGCGAGCTGCGCTCGCTCCTACGTTTGTTTCGGGCCAGTAACCCCTGTGCCAGATGCGCGCGGCCGCCTTGTTCGTACGACGCGATATTGAGGCATGCGCCAAGGCGTTCGCGCGCAAATCCCACAGGAATAATTGGCCCGAAACAAACGTAGGAGCGAGCGCAGCTCGCGATGCGCCGCGCGGGCGGCGCTCGATCTCACAGGCACTGAAGATGCAGAGGCTACCCGCGGCCGG
>NZ_AEWE02000068.1:17538-18074 GCF_000190455.2 Pseudomonas sp. TJI-51 | reverse complement strand
CAGCCACAGCAGCACCAGGCCACCGAGCTGGGTGCTGAACTGGCGGCCGGCCTGGCTGTAACTGCAGCGGTTGCTACCAGCAACATCAGCAGCGACGCCGAAGCCCAGGCCAACCAGCAGGCCGAGCGCGCCACCGCTGACGTCGTTGCCGCTGCAGCAACCGACAACAGCGAAGCCGCCCAGCCGGTTGAGCAGGCTGAAAAGCTCGAGCAAGTCGAAGTTGTCACCAAGGTTGAAGAAGTGGCCGTGGCCCCAGTGGTCGAGCAGCCGGTCAGCGAGCCTGTGGCCGTGGTCGAGGCAACTGCCGAGCCAGTGGTCGAAGTCGCGCCACAACCGGTCGTCGAAGAAGCGCCTGTTGCCGAGCCGGCCGTGGCTGTCGAAGCCCCGGTAGAAGCGCCAGCTGTCGAAGCCGGTGAAATCGAGCAGGCCCCGACCGTGGTCGAGGCTGCGCCGGCTGCCGAAGCCCAGCCAGAAGTAGTGGCCGAGCCTGCACCTGTGGTTGTCGAGCCTGCGCCGGTCGCGGCCCCAGCCGTGGT
>NZ_AEWE02000068.1:11506-17267 GCF_000190455.2 Pseudomonas sp. TJI-51 | reverse complement strand
GGCCTTGTGTCGCGATGGGGCGCAAAGCGGCCCCAGGAATATTTGCATTGACGCTGAAATCTGGGGCCGCTACGCGCCCCATCGCGACACAAGGCCGCTCCTACAGGTTCTGCACCGACCTCTAATTCAGTACAGGTTAGGCTCCATCTCCAGCTCAACCCCGAACCGTTCGAGGATATCGGCCTGGATCCGTCGCGCCAGCGCATGCATCTGCGCCCCGCTCGCCTGGCCATAGTTGACCAGCACCAGCGACTGCAAGCGATGCACCCCGGCATCACCCTCGCGATAGCCCTTCCAGCCTGCCTGCTCGATCAACCAGCCTGCGGCCAGCTTTACCTGACCGTCAGCCTGCGGATAGGCGACCACGCCGGGGTACTGCGCACGGATGCGCGCCACGCATTCGGCCGAAACTACCGGGTTCTTGAAGAAGCTTCCGGCATTACCCAGCTCGGCCGGGTCTGGCAGCTTTTCGCGGCGAATGCTGCAGATCGCATCGCTGATCGCCTGCGCCGTCGGTTCGGTCACGCCCTGCTCTGCCAGGCGCTGGCGGACCGGGCCGTAGTCCAGGTGCGCGTGCAGGGTACGGCTCAAGGCAAACCGCACCCGCAGGATCAACCACCGGCCTGGGTTACGCTTGAATACGCTGTCGCGGTAACCGAAGGCACAGTCCGCCAGCGCGAAGTCGCGCAGCTCGCCCGTCTCGCGGTCCAGGGCCGTAAGGCCGACGAACACGTCCTTGATCTCCACCCCGTAGGCACCCACGTTCTGCATGGGTGCAGCGCCCACGGTGCCAGGGATCAGGCTGAGGTTCTCCAAGCCGCAAAAACCCTGCGCCAGGGTCCACTGCACGAACGGGTGCCAGGGCTCGCCGGCCTCGGCTTCGACCACCACATGCTCGCCGTCATCACTGAGCACCCGGCGGCCCTGGCTGGCCATGTGCAAGACCAGCGCATCGATATCGCGCGTCAGCAGCAGGTTGCTGCCGCCCCCGATCACCAGCACTGGCAACGCCAGGCGCTGAGCCTGGCTCAGCGCCTGGCGCACATGCAGGTCATTGCGGGCCTGGCTGAAATAACGCGCCTTCACGTCGATGCCGAAGGTGTTGTAAGGCTTGAGCGATACCTGCTCCTGCCATTGCCCGGTCATAACCGCCCCTTGATTTCCAGCACCAGCGCCTGGCAGGCCGATTCGATCAGGTCGAGTACCTGCTCAAAGCCATCGGCGCCGCCGTAGTACGGGTCAGGCACTTCATCCAATGCCGCACCATAGCGGCGCAGGAACAGGTCAAGCTCGCCCGTCGCCGTTGGCGGGCGCAGGGCACGCAGGTCGCGAAGGTTGCTCTCGTCCATGGCCAGCACCAGATCGTATTCGGCGAAGTGCCGCTGCTTGACCTGCTGCGCGCGTTGCCTGGACAAGTCATAGCCACGCGCCAGCGCCGCCTTGCAGGTGCGGCTGTCGGGTGGTTTGCCAACGTGCCAGTCGCCCGTACCCGCGGAGGCCACCTGCACGCGGTCGGCGAGCCCGGCAGCCTGTAGCTGGTGGCGCAGCACGCCTTCGGCAGTGGGCGAGCGGCAAATGTTGCCCAGGCACACGAACAGTACGCGCATCAGGCCTCCAGCAAGCGCCGTACGCGCTCCAGGTCTTCTGGGGTGTCTACACCCACGGCAGGCGCCTCGATCGCGTCCTCGACGTGGATGCGCACACCGTGCCACAGGGCACGCAACTGCTCCAGGGCTTCGGTCTGCTCCAGCCAGCAGGGGCCCCAGCTGACGAAGTCGTGGAGGAAGCCCACGCGGTAGGCGTACATGCCGATATGGCGGCGGTAAGGCACGCCGGCTGGCAACTGGTCCTGGCCTTTGGCGAAGGTGTCACGCGCCCACGGCAGCGGCGCCCGGCTGAAGCTCAGGGCAAGGCCGTGCTTGTCGCTGACCACCTTCACCGCATTGGGGTTGAACACGGTTTCCGGCTCATGGATCTGCTCGGCCAGGGTGGCGATGGCCGCTTGCGGGTGGGCAGCCAGGTTGGCAGCTACCTGGTCGATGATCACCGGCGGGATCAGCGGCTCGTCACCCTGCACGTTGACCACGATGGCATCGGCCGCCAGGCCCAGTTGGGTCGCCACTTCAGCCAGGCGGTCGGTACCCGACTCATGGTCGACACGGGTCATCAGCACTTCAGCGCCAAAGGCCTGGCAAGCTTCGAAGATGCTGGCATCGTCGGTAGCGATGACCACGCGGCTGGCCGCGCTCTTGCGCGCCTGCTCCCATACATGTTGCACCATCGGCTTGCCGGCGATGGCCAGCAGCGGCTTGCCTGGCAAGCGCGTGGAACGCAGGCGGGCAGGAATCACCACGGTGTAGTCAAGGCTCATTTGTCCAGGCGCTCGTCGTCGGTCAGGGTACGTGCCTCGCTCTCCAGCATGACCGGGATACCGTCGCGAATCGGGTAGGCCAGGCCGGCACCCTTGCTGATCAGCTCGGTCTTGTCGGCGCTGAGCTTGAGCGGGCCCTTGGTGATCGGGCAGGCGAGGATATCGAGCAGTTTGGTGTCCATTGAAGGCTTCCTTTAGGCCAGATGGCCAGAAATGAAAACGGGCTCAGGGCTTGTGCAGCAAACGCTGCAGCTGGCTGTCGAACCAGGCGCTGAATGCCGGCGTGGGCTGTGCTTCGACAGCCAGGTACCACCAGTCGTCGGCGGCGAAGGCGCGGCATTTCACGGCGTCCTTCTCGGTCATGACCAGCGGCAGCGGTGGGCTGAAGGCCAGGCTCCGGGCGCTGAAGTGTGCATGGTCGGCAAAAGGGTGCGGCAGCGGCTGCCAGTTTAGCCCCAGCAGGGTATTGAAGAAACGTTGCGGGTTGCCGATACCGGCCACCGCGTGCAGGCGCTGGCCGGCGGGAAAATGGTCGAGTGGGCGGCGTTCGCCACTGCGCAGGTTGACCAGTGCGGATGGCTGCAGGCGCAGGCCAAAGCCACCGGCACGGTCTTCGCCGGCACCATTGAACAGCACCGCATCGGCGCCCTGCAGGCGTTCGGCAGGCTCGCGCAGCGGGCCGGCCGGCAGGCAGCGGCCGTTGCCCAGGCCACGCGCGGCATCGATCAGGACCAGCTCCAGGTCACGTGCCAGGCGGTAGTGCTGCATGCCGTCATCACACAGGATCAGGTCCAGCGGTTCACTGGCCAGCAGGGCCTGCACGGCGCGGGCGCGATCTGGGTCGATCATCAGCGGTACCCCGCTGCGCTGCACGATCAGCAGCGGTTCGTCCCCAGCCTGTTCGGCAGACTGGTCGGCCAACACCCGCCACGGCAACTGCGGCGGTTTGGCGCCATAGCCACGGCTGACCACGCCGACGTTCAGCCCCTGCTGGCGGCAATGCTCGATCAGCCAGAGAATCATCGGTGTCTTGCCGGTGCCACCCACGGTGATATTGCCCACCACGATGACCGGCACCGGTGCGCGGTAGCTGGCACTTTCACCCTTTAGAAAGCGCGCGCGCTTGCGCGTGACCACGCGGCGGTACAACGCCTCCAGCGGGCGCAGCAGCGCCAGCGCCGGGTGCCCGGCGTACCAGGCGGCGAGCAGGCGGCCGGCGATAGCCATCAGGGCGTGCCCTGGGCCGCCTCGACGGAGGTCATGCGCAATTGGCTGAAGCCGAGCTTGCCGGCAGCATCCATCGCAGTGACCACAGCCTGGTGCGGGGTCTTGCCATCGGCACTGATGGCCAGCGGCAGCTTGTTGTCACCACCCGACTCACGCTCGATGGCCTCGCTCAGGGTGGCCAGGTCGCTCTTGGGCAGCAGGTGGTTGTTCACCGAGTACACGCCTTCGGCGCTGATGGTGATTTCCACCAGCTTGCCCTGGTCGGCCGGCGCCTGCTCGGCACTGGCGGCCTCCGGCAGCTCGACCCGCAGCTGCGTTTCACGGGTGAAGGTGGTGGTGACCACGAAGAACAGCAGCAGCACGAACACCACGTCGATCAGCGACGCCAGGTTGATGTCGACGTTCTCCCGCTGGCGATTGCGCCGGAACTTCACGCCTTGCCTCCGGCCACTTCCACTTCGCGGTCGCCCTGCAGCACTTCCACCAGCTTGATCGCCTCCTGCTCCATGCCCACCACCAGCTCATCGATGCGGCGCAGCAGGAAACGGTGGAAGAACACCGCCGGAATACCGACCATCAGGCCCGCCGCCGTGGTGACCAGGGCCTTGGAAATACCACCGGCCAGTACCGCGGCGTTGGCGGTCATCTGCGTGCCCATGAAGGCACTGAAGATGTCGATCATGCCCAGCACGGTGCCCAGCAGGCCCAGCAGCGGGGCCATGGCGGCGATGGTGCCGAGGGTGCTGATGTAGCGCTCCAGCTCGTGAATGACGCGCGAAGCTGCCTCTTCGATGCACTCTTTCATGATTTCGCGGCCATGGCGCGAATTGGCCAGGCCCGCAGCGAGGATCTCACCCAGTGGCGAATCGGCGCGCAGCGCCTTGAGCTTGTCACTGGTGAGTTGCTTGTCCTTGATCCATATCCAGACCTGGCCCAGCAAGTGTGGCGGGGTGACGCGGCTGGCGCGCAGGGTCCACAGGCGCTCGATGACGATAGCCATGGCAGCGATGGAGCTCAGAATGATCGGCAGCATCATCCAACCACCGGACTTGACCAATTCCCACACAGTAAACGCCCCTTCGGATAAAGGCCGCCACTCTACCATAGGCACGGCGGAGGCTCATCTGCCGGAGATCAGGGAGCATGCCTTGGATGGGTATCGGGGCTGACAGGGGCATGCCTTGGGTTTTCCAGCGCCTGTCATGGCGAACCCCTGGGGCATAGAAAATGTCATGGCAAGCACCTGCAAGCCCCTCCCCTCACTCCCCCCGAGCCCGCCAGAACCGCCTCTGCCCCCGCATACCCTCAACCTCTCCCCACCCGCCCAGCACCAACCGCAAAGCCCCCTGCACCGCCGTGTCATGCACCACCACCCCATGCCGCCGGTACCGCTCCACCACCTGCGCATGCGGGTGTCCAAAGCTATTATTGCGCCCCCGCGATATCAGCACCCCACGCGGCGCCGTGGCACGCATGAACCCCTCGCTGGAGGAACTGCGGCTGCCATGGTGCGGCGACTGCAGCCAGTCAATGCGTGGCGCGTCGGTCGCCGCCAGCCAGGCACGCTCCGCCCCTGCCTCCATGTCGCCGGCCAGCAGCAACCGCTCACCCTGCGCCTCGACCAGCAACACACAGGAGCGGTCATTACTGCTGCGCCCATCCGCCCAGCGCCACAGCGAAAAACCCACGCCATCCCATTCCCATTGCTCGCCACTGGCACAGGGTTGCAACTGAACATCATCCAGCGCTTCCCCACCGATAACCCGCTCGACCGGCAAACCCCGCTGTATCGCCCCAGCACCGCCGGCATGATCGGCGTGGGCATGGCTGATCAGCATCACGTCCAGGTGACTCACCCCCAACTTGCGCAAGGTCGGCAACACCACCCGCTCCCCCAGGTCGCTGTCGCCCCTCGCCGGCCCGGCGTCATACAGCAGGTTGTGATGCCGAGTGCGCAACAGCACCGCCAAGCCTTGGCCAACGTCCAGTTGCCAGACCTCCACCTGCCCGAAAGGCACCGGCTCGCGCGGCACCCAGAGGGCCAACAGCATCACCCCGCCCAACCCTCTCAGCGGCACGCCACGGGGCAGCAGCACCAGCAAAGCCCCCAGGCAGACCAGCAGCCAGGCCCATAGCGGCAGGGGGGGGGGGGGCCCCGCCCCG
>NZ_AEWE02000068.1:0-11461 GCF_000190455.2 Pseudomonas sp. TJI-51 | reverse complement strand
CCAGCCACAACAAGGCCTCCCCAGCCCCACCCAACGGCAACAACAAGGTACCCAGCAAGGCCAACGGCAGTACCGCCAGGCTCACCCATGGCACCGCCACCAGGTTGGCCAGCGGCGCACTCAGGCTCACCGGCAAGCCCACGGCCAGCAGCACCGGCAACAAACCGATGGCAATCACCCACTGCGCCCGCGTCCAGGCCTGCCATGGCCGCCATGCCCCCAGGCGGGCGCTGAAGCAAAACACCAGCGTGGCCACGGCGCCGAACGACAGCCAGAAGCCCGGAAGCAGCGCCGCCAGCGGCTCGACCAGCAACACGACCACCAGCGCCAGCAACAGTGGCAGGAACGCCCCCAGGTGCCGAAAACGCAGCCGCCAGAGCAACACCACGGCCAGCATCAGGCAGGCACGCTGTACCGGCACCCCCGCGCCGGCCAGCCAGCCGTAGGCCAGTGCCGCACCCATGGCCAGCGCGCACGCCGGGGGCAGCCACGGCAGCCGTGCGGGCCACAGCCCCCAGCGGGCCAACCCGGCGACCAGGCCATAGAGCAAACCGGCAACCAGGCCAATGTGCTGGCCGGAAATGACCAACAAGTGCACCGTGCCGGTGGCCTGCAACGTCTGCCAATCTTCCCGCGCCAGGCCGGCCCCGTCGCCGAGCACCAGGGCCACCAGCGCGGCCTGCCGGCCGTTGGCATCGACCGCCAGCAAGCGCTGGCGCAGCGAGTCCCGCCACCCATAGCTGGCCGGCGCCAGCAGCTGCCCCGCCTTCACCGTACCGGTAGCGCCGACCCGCCGGGCCAGTAACTGCGCTTCACGGTCCGGCCCATGCGGGTTCAACAACCCGGCGGGGCGCTGCAAGGTCACCGCCAGCCGCCACTGCTCGCCGGCCCGTACCGGCGGCCCGTCGAACCAGCTGACTTGCAGGCGTTGTGGCAGTTCGGCACGGCGCGAACGGGCGGCCTCCAGCTCGAAACGCACACCGTGCGCAGTGCGCGCCGGCAAGCCGACCACCCGCCCCTCCAGCCACAAGGTGCGGCCATCCAAAGCGGCCGCTAGCCGGTCATCCAGGGCCTGCTGGGCAGACCAGCTGGCCCAGCACAGCCCCAACAGAAAACAGCCCAATGGCCAACCGCGGGTGAACAGGCAGACGCCAGCGCAAGCCGCCAGCACCCACAACCACCCGTCCGGTAGCAATGCAGGAAGAAAGCCCAGGCACAGCAGCCCGAGCGCAAGCGCCAACATCCCTGTGCGCATGAGGTAGAGCTCCAGAAGCCAAATCACCTTCTGAGGCATAGCCCAATTGCCGGCACGGCTTGCTCAACAATTGTCACAAACTCTGAACGAGGCTGAGCGGGAATAAGGGCATACTGCCCGGGTCAACGCTCCGGGAGCCTACATGCCGCGCCGACTTTTCAAACGCTACATGCCGGACCCGACCAGTATTCGGGAACACAAGTCCTTACGCTTTTTCGGCAAGTTGCTGCACGACCCGAACCTCTGGCACCTGAACCGCCATTCGGTGGCGCGGGCCATGGGCGTTGGCCTGTTCGCGGCACTGATCCCGATGCCGGCGCAGATGCTGCTGGCCGCCGCGCTGGCCATTCCGGTACGCGGCAACCTGCCGATCGCGGTCAGCCTGGTGTGGTTGACCAACCCACTGACGATGCCGCCGGTGTTCTTCGTCACCTACATGACCGGCGCCTGGCTGATGCAGGTACCACCGCGCACATTGCCTGACGAACTGACCTTCGAGTGGATCACCGACCAGCTGTCGACACTGTGGCAACCCTTCCTGCTCGGCTCGGTGGTGTGCGGCGTGGTGCTGGGCATTCTTGGCTACTTCGGCACCATGCTGTACTGGCGCTGGTGGGTGGGCCGGCAGTGGCGGCGGCGCCAATGCCGGTGCAAGGCCTCAGGCGCGCATGCCGCGGCCACTGACCAGCAGGCGCACACACAGCAGGTAGAGCACCGCGGTGGCCACCAGCATGAAGGTGATCGCCGTACCGATGCTGATATCCGACACCCCTAGGATGCCGTAGCGGAACGAGTTGACCATGTGCAGCACCGGGTTGGCCAGCGACACGGTCTGCCAGAATGGCGGCAGCAGGTTGATCGAATAGAACACCCCGCCCAGGTAAGTCAGTGGCGTCAGCACGAAGGTCGGGATGATCGAAATGTCATCGAAGTTGCGCGCGAACACCGCGTTGACGAAGCCCAACAGCGAGAAGATGGTCGCGGTCAGCAGCACCACGGCCACGGTCACGCCCAGGTGGTGCACCTGCAGGTCGGTGAAGAACATCGACAGGATGGTCACGATCACCCCCACCGCCAGGCCACGCAACACGCCGCCCAGCACATAGCCGACGAGAATGATGTGCGGCGATACCGGCGACACCATCAGTTCTTCGATCGAGCGCTGGAACTTGCTGCCGAAGAAGCTCGACACCACGTTGCCATAAGAGTTGGTGATCACCGACATCATGATCAGCCCGGGCACGATGTACTGCATGTAGGTGAAACCACCCATGTCACCGATCTGCCGGCCGATCAGGTTACCGAAAATCACGAAGTACAGGACCATGGTGATCGCGGGCGGCAGCAGGGTCTGCGGCCAGATGCGCAGAAAACGCCGCACTTCACGGTAGACGATGGTGTTCAGGGCGACCCAGTTGGTACGCAGTTCCACACTCATACGGCCACCTTCGACAGGTTTTTTTCCACCAGGGACACGAACAGCTCCTCGAGTCGGTTGGTCTTGTTGCGCAGGCTTTGCACTTCGATGTTCTGCAGGGCCAGCTGGCCGAACAGCGCGGTAATGCCGATGTCCTTGTCCACCTGCACTTCCAGCGTGTGCGGGGTCAGCAGCCGGCAAGGATAGCCTTGCAACACCGGCGCCGTGGCCAGGTCCTGCTTGAGGTCGAGGACGAAGGTTTCGACGTGCAGCTTGCCCAGCAACTGGCGCATGCTGGTGTTCTCGACGATGGTGCCGTGGTCGATGATGCCGATGTTACGGCACAGCTGCTCAGCCTCTTCCAGGTAATGGGTGGTGAGGATGATGGTGATGCCCTTCTGGTTCAGCTCGGTGAGAAAGCTCCACATCGACCGGCGCAGCTCGATGTCCACCCCGGCGGTGGGTTCGTCCAGGATCAGCAGGCGCGGCTCGTGAATCAGCGCGCGGGCAATCATCAGGCGGCGCTTCATGCCACCAGACAACGAACGCGACTGCACGTCGCGCTTGTCCCACAGGCCCAGCTGGGTCAGGTATTGCTCGGCGCGCTCCTTGGCCAGTTTGGGCGGGATACCGTAGTAGCCGGCCTGGGTCACCACGATATCGAAGGTTTTCTCGAACTGGTTGAAGTTGAATTCCTGCGGCACCACGCCCAGGCAGCGCTTGAGCGCGGCGGGCTCGCGGTCCAGGTCATGGCCGAACACGTTGACCGTGCCGCTGGTCTTGTTCACCAGCGTGGACAGGATGCCGATGGTGGTGGACTTGCCGGCGCCGTTGGGGCCGAGCAAGGCGAAGAAATCACCTTCGGCAACGTCCAGGTCGATGCCCTTGAGGGCCTGGAAGCCGTTGCCGTAGGTTTTGGTGAGCTGTCGGATGGACAGGGCAGAACTCATAGCGGGTCACTTACCGAAGAATAAGGTGCAGGACACGCCAGATAACGTCACTGGCGCAGTGAGTGCGGCCAATGGTGCAAGGCCTGGCCGCACAAGTACAGTCATGTGTATTGATAGTGACTATCGAAACAGCCGTGGTGTTCGATTCAGGTCAGTGCCGTCATCACCGCAGCCTGGTAGGCCGGGCGTGCCTTGAGGCGTGCGTACCAGGCTTCCAGATGCTGCATGGCCGGGCGCTCGATGGGCAGCTCGAACCAGGCGTAGGCGAAGCACCCCAGTGGGATGTCGCCCATGCCGATCTGGTCACCGGAAAGATACGGCTGCTGGGCCAGGGCAGCATCGGCCATCGCCAGCAGCTCGGCACAGCGCTTGTGCGCAGCGTTGATCGCCACCCAGTCGCGCTGGTCTTCCGGGGTACGCAGCAGGCCCCAGAACAGTGGGCGGAAGGGGGTTGCCAAGGCTGAGGTGGTCCAGTCCATCCACTTGTCGGCCAGGGCGCGCTGGCGCGGGTCTTCCAGGTACCAGCCTTGCTCGGCGCCGTACTCGGCGCACAGGTAGCGGACGATGGCGTTGGATTCCCACAGGATCAGGTCGCCGTCCTCCAGCAGGGGCACCAGGCCGTTGGGGTTGCGCCCGCGGTAGTGCGGCTCGTTGACCACGCCGAAAGCGCCGCCGGCGTCGATGGACGCGAAGTCCAGGCCCAGTTCGTGGGCAATCCACAGCGCCTTGCGCACATTGCTCGAATTCTTGCGGCCCCAGATCTTCAGCATGGCAACGTCCTTATGAATGTGGAGGGCTGCACAGTCTACTCCAGAGTTTTCTCGCCTGTACCGGCCTCTTCGCGGGCGCGCCCGCTCCCACAGGTGTCTCACCCGTCTCGAACCCTGTGATATCCCTGTGGGAGCGGGCGTGCCCTCGAAGAGGCCGGCACAGGCTGAAAATATCCTGAAACTCCCACCGCCACACCCTGTCACTGTTCTGACCCTGCCGTTCACGGCGTTACGTCTAAGCTGTCTGGGACGGTTCAAGCTCCCCTGGTTCCAAGGAGGACCGATTATGTTGCTGTTATGGTTGGTAGTGCTGGTGATCGGCGCGGCATACCTCACGCACCGGCGCCTGGCGCCCCTGCAGATTCTCGGCATCGTGGCGGCCTACGTCCTGCTGATGAGCATTTTCAGCAGCGCCCCCGGCTGGCTGCTGGCGCTGATCTGGATCGTGCTGGCGTTCAAGGTGGCCGTGGTGGCGCTGCCCGACTGGCGCCGCAGGGTATTTACCGGCCGGGTGTTCAGCTGGTTCCAGCGCACCCTGCCGCCCATGTCGCAAACCGAGCGCGAAGCGATCGACGCAGGCACCGTCTGGTGGGACGGCGAACTGTTCAGCGGCCGCCCCGACTGGCGCACCCTGCTCGCCTACCCGGCACCGACGCTGACCGAGGAGGAACAGGCCTTCATCGACGGCCCCACCGAAGCGCTCTGCGCAATGGTCAGCGACTGGCAGATCGGCCAGGACCTGGACCTGCCGCCCGAAGCGTGGGCGCATATCAAGTCGAACGGTTTCTTTGCCCTGATCATCCCCAAGGAATATGGCGGTAAAGGTTTCTCCGCCTATGCCCACTCCCAGGTGGCGATGAAGCTGGCCACCCGCAGCGGCGACCTGGCCTCGACCGTGATGGTGCCCAACTCCCTGGGGCCCGCTGAGTTGCTGCTGCACTACGGCACCGATGAGCAACGCAACCACTACCTGCCGCGCCTGGCCCGTGGCGAAGAAATCCCTTGCTTCGCCCTCACCGGCCCACTGGCCGGCTCCGACGCTGGCGCCATGCCCGACACCGGCGTCATCTGCAAAGGCCAATGGCAAGGCGAAGAAGTGCTCGGCCTGCGCCTGAACTGGGAAAAGCGCTATATCACCCTCGGCCCGGTCGCGACCCTGCTGGGCCTGGCCTTCAAGGCCTACGACCCGGACCATTTGCTGGGCGAGCAGGAAGAACTGGGCATCAGCCTGGCCCTGATCCCTACCGACACCCCCGGCGTCGAAATCGGCAAGCGCCACCTGCCGCTGGGCGCTGCCTTCATGAACGGCCCCAACAGCGGCAAGGACGTGTTCGTGCCGCTGAGCTTCCTGATCGGTGGCCAGGCCATGCTCGGCAAAGGCTGGATGATGCTGATGAACTGCCTGTCGGTGGGCCGCTCGATTTCCCTACCCGCCGTCGGCACGGGGGCGGCCAAGTACACCAGCCTGGTCACCGGCCAGTACGCCACTATCCGTGAACAGTTCAACGTGCCGCTTGCCGCGTTCGAGGGCATCCAGGAATCCCTGGCACGCATCGGCGGCAACGCCTGGCTGATGGACAGCGCCCGCCTGCTCACCGCCAAGGCCGTGGACCTGGGGGAAAAGCCCTCGGTGCTGTCGGCGATTCTCAAGTACCACCTCACCGAGCGCGGCCGTGAATGCATCCAGCATGCCATGGACGTGCACGGCGGCAAGGGCATCATCATGGGCCCGAACAACTACCTGGGCCGGAACTGGCAGGGGGCGCCGATCTTCATCACCGTCGAGGGCGCCAATATCCTCTCGCGCAACCTGATGATCTTCGGCCAGGGCGCCATCCGTTGCCACCCGTTCGTGCTCAAGGAAATGGCCCTGGCAAGCCGTGAAGACCGCGACCAGGCCCTGAAGGAATTCGACGACCTGCTGATGAAGCACATCATGTTCGCTGCCGGCAACGCGGCAAGCACACTCGTGTTCAACCTTGGGCTGGGTCGATTGGAGAATGTGCCCGGTGATGCCTTGAGCCAAGGCTACTTCCGCGCCCTCAACCGCCAGGCATCAGCCTTTGCTCTGCTGGCCGACCTGTCGATGATGCTACTGGGCGGCGCGCTCAAACGTCGCGAACGCCTAAGCGCGCGGCTGGGCGACGTCCTGAGCTACCTGTACTTGGCCAGCGCCGCGCTCAAGCGCTATCACGACCTCGGCTCACCCCAGCACATGCAGCCCCTGCTGCGCTGGGCCATGGAAGAAAGCCTGGGCCAGGCGGAAACAGCCCTGGATCGGCTGCTGGACAATTTACCCAACCGCTTCATTGGCTGCGCCCTGCGCGTGCTTGTGTTCCCCTTTGGCCGTCGTCACACCGGGCCCAGCGATGAACTGGACGCCGAAGTGGCAGCGCTGATTGGGCGTAGCAAAGGTGACCCGGCGCTGGAAGAGCTGCTTTCCGGTTGCTTCAGGCCAAAAACCGATGGAGATCCAGTGGCGGCGCTGCAACGGGCCTGCGAGTTGCTGGAGGAAGCTGCACCCTTGCACAAGGCGCTGCATCAGGCGATCAAGGGTGGCAAGATACAGCCGACCCCTGGGCAATCGGCAATTGATGCAGCGGTACAGGCCGGTGCGCTTCAGCCAGGTGAAGGCCTACAGCTGCATGAGGCTGAAAAAGCCCGCAGAACCGTGATTGATGTGGACGCGTTCGACAAAGCGCAGTTGCTGCCCGAGCACGGCAAGGTACGCTGAAACCAGGGGCCGTTTTGCGGCCCCCTCCCTACCGGCGTATACTCCGCGCCCGTTTGACCTACCTCGAGGACCATGCCCATGG
This sequence comes from Pseudomonas sp. TJI-51, assembly GCF_000190455.2. NCBI lineage: Bacteria > Pseudomonadati > Pseudomonadota > Gammaproteobacteria > Pseudomonadales > Pseudomonadaceae > Pseudomonas > Pseudomonas sp. TJI-51. Next base: position 4,253 of record NZ_AEWE02000068.1, on the reverse strand, counting down.
CCACCCCCCACCTGCAATACCACCTGCAACTGCTGAACCACCTGCGCACCATCTTGGTGGCCCTGGGTGACGCCGAGCAGGTATCGGAGGAAAGCCACGCCCTGTTCCTGGAGCGCTTCGACGAACTCCTGACCCTACTGCCGCAGGACCCACTGCAAAGTCAGTATCTGGGCCAGGACCTGACCTGTCAGGTGATCCAGCGTTACCCACAGATCGCTCATCTGGTACCCCGCGATTTGCTGTGGTTTTTCGGTGGTGACTGCCTGCATTTCATGCCTGACGAAGAGTTGGACCTGTACCAGCAACTCGAGGAGCGTCGCTACGAAGCCGAGCGCAACGACGAGCCGTTCGACTGGCACCACGAAAAGCAGCTGCTGGCCCAGTCACCTCCATCGACACACCACTGACCGGGCCATTGCTCAACGCGAGTAGTAGTCGACCAGCGTGTCGATATCGAGCATCGGCATTGCAACGATCGTCAGCCCCCAGCGCCATTCATTCACATTGGAGGTGTCCACCCCCACGACGACAGAGTAAGGGCTCGGGTCGTTCACATCCGGCCTGAAAACGCCTGCAGTAACTGACCCATTGCCCGCAACTACCTGCCACGATACCTGCGCGTCCGCAACCGCTGTTTCCTCTAGATCGCAGTTGAAGTAAAACAGTAAAAGTTTGAGGCCGAGGGCGTACTTGGCAACCCGGATAAAGTGCGTGGGGTGTACCCAGCGAATTACAAACGTAGCATAGGCCTCTTGCCAGATGTCTGTTACCTTGATGATATCTGTGGCGGTCGGGACAGCCAGGGTCGCGCGGTAGGCGGCAGGTATGAACGTGTCCCCGCCCGTATTGAAGCGCACCGCCGGTGGCAGTGATTGCGGCGGTTTGTAGTAGTGCTTGCCGTTCTGCAGCAGCAACTCTCCATGCAGTGTGCCCTCCCCGCTCCAGACCGGCTGCGCTCCTGCCGACATCAGCTGGAGCTCTTCCAGGTCACCTCCACGGTCGCAAAAACTAATCAGTGGGGAGCACTTCAGTGCCTGCGCCTGGGAAGTGACTTTGGTTTGCGCCGTCTCAGAGCCAGAAAGAGCGTATACGGCAAAATAAAAATTTCCCGGCGGTATGTACCCTCCCAAGGTCCACTTCATTGACCAGCTGGGCGCGAACAGGCCAACTACCCAGTCTTTGTCCACTGGCGGCAGCTGGGTCAGGGTGATTGGGAATGCCCCGACCTCAAAGGCGATTGCGACGTCTTCGGATGCTGGCACCAGAATTGGATCTGATCGGGCGGCTACCTGACCCGGCCCGTTGAAGACGTTGATCCGCATTGGTGACTCGCCATATTCGAAATAAACCCATACGTCGTCAAGCGCAACAGAAACTGGCTTTGACAAGGACGCGATCTTCATGCGCTTCAAGGGCTCGAAGTGCTGCTTGAACCGGTCGGCGCTCAATCGGTCATTTGCTATCACGTAAGTGGCAGGTTGCTCCCAGTGCACCACCGCCTCACTGCCTTTCCATTTATGGTATTCGATATGGCTGCTGTTGAGACCGAGGGTCACCTCAAGTACCTTGCCCGCGCTGCCGTCCGACTGCTCGATTCTCACAGCCTGGCGCGCATTCATGCCAATAGGTGTATTCAACGATAGCCGCAGGTCGGTCAGCAGGTTCTTGTCCAGTTTCAATGTTCGCCTTGACGTATCGAACTGCAACTTTGGGTAACCCAGATGCACCAAGCTCAGCTCCCAAGTCGTTCTGTTCATCTCGCGCTCGGAAACCACCAACTCACCCCCGTCCACATCGTGACCAATGAGTGTATGGCGCTTTGCCCATAAACCGTTCAGCTGCGTTTTATCGTTAAGGGCATAGAGGAGCAATATCGCAGGCTCTGCGGCAGCCGATGGGTCCGAGGCTGCTTTTGCCACAAGCTTATTGCCATCTTTGTCTTTCTGGGTGCTCATGTTCCCACTCCCATCAACAAAGCATTGATATGCCCATAATCACGCAGCATTGAAAACTGGCATTTTTACCAGTTGTCGTGCGGTAAGAAGCGACCCAATCTTGAAGCAGAATCACGCATTAGGCTTTTACCAGGCGCCAATCAGTATTTTCCTACATGCGACCATTATCAAACGACCTAATCTTTTCTCCCCCTGCCGTCAAGTTGTTCGGCAGAAATCCAGAGGCCGAAATGCCCTGCCTACAACGGGTCCACAGTGGAGTACAACATGAAGAAGAAGCTTATCCCGCTTGCCATCTTGCTTGGCCTTGCCAGCAATGCAGCATTCGCCAATACCGGCTCGATCAATTTCTACGGCCAGGTGCACGCCGGTACTTGTCCGATCGAACTCATCGACCCGTCGACCGGCCTGCCGCTATCGCGTATCAACATGGGCAACGTCAGCGTTTCGCAGTTCGCAGCCATAGGCGATGAAGCTGCATCGCGGGCCTTCGGCATGCGCGTCACCCCAGGTAATGGCTGCGTCGTAACCCCTAGCACCAGTGCCCAGGTGACCTTCACTGCCGCCTATGGCGGTGCCGGTACTGGTGGTGCGCTGTATGCACTGGAGCCAGGCGGGGCAGCCGACCTAGCCTTGATCATCAAGGACAACGCCGGTACACCGATAAACAACGGCTCGCCTTCCAAGGATTACCCATTGGACGACACGAACCCCACCACGATGATTTTCTCTGCGGCCTATAAGTCCATTGGCACCGGGGTCACCGCCGGCACCGCCAATACCGATGTGCAATTTCTTGTCGACATCCCATGAGAAAGCACCTCAGGCGAACTGACGTCGCCTGAGGTGTCTTCATACCATTCAAAAGGTATCGCCAGATGAAGATTCACCTGCGCCGCCTTGCCTTGGGTATTTGCTTCGCGAGCATGATGCAGACCGCTCAGGCAGCGCTAACCGTCAATACCACGCGAATCGTGTTCGACAGCGACAACAGCAGCACCTCTGTAGTGATCGCCAACCCCAGCCCCCGCCCCTATGCGGTGCAAACCTGGGTCAACACCGCGAAGGACGACACCGATACAGCCGTCCCTCTGGCGACTTCGCCAGGGTTGTTCCGCCTGGACCCCGGCAAGGAGCAAATGGTGCAGATCAGCCGCCTGCCCAACAAGTTGCCCAAGGATCGGGAAACGCTGTTCTACCTCAATGTTCAGGAGATCCCCGAAGCAACGCCGGGGGATGTCAACGTACTCAATATTGCACTGCGCACGCGCCTGAAGCTTTTCTATCGCCCCAAGGAATTGAAAGACCGGCCCGCAGAGCGCATCGGTGAGCTGGAGTGGTCCGTGCGCCAACGCGCTGGGCGTGTCGAACTCGTGGTACACAACCCAACGCCCTACCATTACACATTCGGCCGCCTGGAAGTCAGCAGTGCAGGCAAAACAGAGGCAATCCAGGCCATGGCCATGGCGCGGCCATTTGATCTGCAGGTTTATGACCTGACCCAAATCAAAACGCTCACTGGCTTGCAACTGACCTTTACCACCATCAATGACTACGGGGTCGCCACCACGCCGATGCAAAAAGCACTGTCGAGCCTGCCCTGAGCCCCCTTGTGTCACCTCCAATCGAGCCCTTTGGGCTCGTTTGCTATTCCGACTTACCTGTAACAGGACAGCTTATATGAAGCCCTTAGTCGTAGCCTTTGGACTGGCAATATCCAGCCAACAAGCGCTTGCAAACACGGGTTCAATCAACTTCTTTGGTCAGGTCCACAGCGGGACCTGTGCAGTTGAAATCATCGACCCTTCAACCGGCCTGCCCGCCAGCAGGATCTACATGGGCGAAGTATCCACTGCCCAGTTCAAGCAGCCAGATGATGAGGCCGCAAACCGCGCCTTCGGTTTGCGCCTTACCCCCGGAGGCGGCTGCATACTGCTCCCCGGTGCCAATGCCAGCGTAACCTTCACCGGAAGTTACGGCGGCGCCGGCGCCAGCGGCACGTTGTACGCCCTGGAGCCAGGTGGCGCCACGGGGTTGGCCTTGATCATCAAGGACAATGTGGGTACACCGGTAGACAATGGAATCGCCTCCAAGCGATATCCCCTGCATGACAGCAAACCTACTGACATGTTGTTTTCTGCGGCTTACAAAGCGATCGATACACAGGTAACCGCTGGTTCCGCCAACAGTGATGTGCAGTTCACGGTGGCCATACCGTAAGGGTTGAAAAATCGGGCCTCACGGCCCGATGCCGGTCAGCTAAGCCTTGGTGGCAGCCATGGGGCTGCTTTGCAGCCC